>JBLRXF010000100.1:0-9586 GCA_047920875.1 Haliea sp.
GTAGGGCTCACCGGAGTAGCCCCACAGGTCAGCCTTCTCGCGGGCGATATCTAACAACTTCTGCAGATGTGGTGCGAAGGTGGTGAAATCCGCGTGTTTGCGGGCGTCGGCCCAAGCGTGTTTGGCGAGCGAGGAAACGGCGCTGGCGAGCACGCTCATAGATCATGTCTTCACGCAGCGCCTCATTCCAGTGTTCCGGAGGCAAGGCGTGCAGGGACTCGTCCCAGGGCACCACGGTGTAGCGCTTCTGCCGCCAGTAATACTGCAGCCGCTGCGAGGACCAGTTGCGATAGATCTGCGCCCAATCCTGGCGATTGAAGTGGGGCTGCAGGCACTGCTCCGTCAGCGCCTCCCCCTCGGGCTGGTAGCGGAAGTCGACCGACAGGCGCATGCGCGAGGGATGCTGGTTGGGCAGTGCCTTGTGTACCGTCAATGAGGGAAACAACAGAACATCACCGGCCTTGAAGTCCGCCGTTACCCAATGTGACTCTGCCTCCGCCGCGGGCAGCACTGCCTGTCGATTGCCCGGGCCCAGATGGAAATCCAGGGGCAGCAGGCCCAGCCGGTGGGAGCGCGGCAGCACGGCCAGTGGCCCGCACTCCAGGGGGCAGTCCGCCAGCGGCATCCAGGCCGCCGTCAAACGCGCGGTGCCCTGGTTGTTGCGATAATCCTGGTGCGGTGGGGTTGTCACTTCCGGGTTGTCGGGAAACACCAGGCGCATCACTCCCAAGGGATGAGGGAAGGCTCCCTTACCCAGCAGCATTTCCATGACTGCGAGCAATGCCGGCTCGTGTGCCAGGGCATGAAAACTCTCCAACTGCTGGATCTGGTCAAGAGCTTCGAAGTAGCGGGGTTCACCCTCGCGACAGGGCAGCACCAGGGACTCCGCCGCCAGCCTCGCGGCGCCGTCACGAACCCAGCCCAGCCCGGCGAGGATGGCAGTGACCTCGTCCAGCAAGTGCGCCAAGGCCGCAGTCGGCACTATCCCGCGCAGCAGCAGGTAGCCCTCTGCTTCCAACTGGGCGCACAAGGCAGCTGGATCATCCAGAAGGTCATTGGAGGCCCGCATTGGCAGGTATGGATTCATCGCCGGATTTCTGAAATACGAGCGCACAGCTTGCCATGTACGCGTAAAACTTTCACCATGCGCCTCACCCTTATCAGCGAGTCCCGCACTGCCGTGACACCTGCATCGACCCACCTCGCTCCCGCAGTGAATCTCACGGAAGGGGTACGTGATCCCGGAAACTACCTGCACGAACTGGAATGCCTAAGGGGCCTGGCGATCCTGCTGGTATTTCTGTTCCATGCCTGGGGCATCAGCGGCTTGCAGTGGCCGACACAGCCTGCTCCCGGACTGGCTTTCATTGCCGCCGGCAACACCGGAGTGACCCTGTTTTTTGTTCTCAGCGGCTTCCTGTTGTCACTACCCTGGTTGCGGTACTGGCTGGATCCCGGACAGCGCAAACCCTCGGTGAGGCAGTACCTCAAGGCCAGGGCGATGCGGATTCTACCCCTGTACTACTGTGCCCTGGCGGTGACCTGGCTGGCGACTGGCAACACTGCCGTTGTTGCCCAGGCAGCTGTATTCCAGTTTGTCGGCTTCAGTGCCTTTCCCTACAGCGTGGTCTGGTGGACGCTGGTTACCGAGGTGCAGTTTTATCTCCTGCTGCCACTTCTGATGTCGCTGTGGATCAGCGGTCGCCGCGGACGCTGGATTTGTATGGCACTGCTGCTGGCCTGGGCATGGGCGTATCTCGAGCTGGTACTGCGGGCGAGCCCCGCAGTACCGGGCAGCACATTTTTCCTTACCAAGTCGGTCTTTGCCCGCCTGCCGGCCTTCATGCTCGGCGTTTTTGCAGCGGCATTCTACCTGCGCGCAAGCCGCTGGGAGTGTGTCAACCGGCAGGCGAACGTCTGGCGCTACGGCGGACTGCTGCTCACGCTTGCCAGCCTGCTCTTGCTAGAACATGTGCTGAACCGGGCGGCGACCATGGGCGACCTGCAGGCGGAACTGGAGTGGCACCTGCACCACAGCTGGGAAGCGGCGCTGTGGGCGGTGATGATGCTGTGCCTGCTGCTGTGTCGCCTACCCGGGGCACAACTGCTGATCAATCCCGGGATGGCCGTAATCGGCAAGCTGTCCTATTCGCTGTATCTCATCCACGTACCCATCCTGTTCTATCTGCTGTATCCCTTGCGGGAGCAGATCGGGGTAGACCAACTGCACAATTCCTGGTGGTTTTACACGATTAGCGCTGCAGCACTGTTGCTGTCAGTGCTGCTGTCATGGGGCAGCTACACTCTGATCGAAAGGCCATTTCTGCGGATGAAACGGGGGCTCGCGACATGAGCAGGCGTCCGAACATCTTACTGCTGATGACCGATCAACAGCGCTACGACTCGCTGGGCTATAGCCGGGTTGATGGCAACTCGGATACGCCCAACCTGGACCGCCTGGCCGCAGCCGGGGTCATTTTCGACAATGCCTACAGCAGTGATACGGCCTGCATTCCCGCACGCTCTTCCCTGATGACCGGGCTGTTGCCCCACCGGGTACCTACCGTCGGCGTACGCCCTCAGGCGCCTACCGCGAGTGGTCAGGCGCTACAGGAAGGCTACTGGACCATCGCCCACGCGCTGCGCGATGCGGGTTACCGCACGGGGCTTTTCGGAAAAATGCATTTCACACCGGTGCGGGCTCAGCACGGCTTCGATGTCATGCAAACCTGCGAACACCTGCCCGCGGGCTATGAACCATCAGAACAGGATGACTATCGGCGCTGGATCCTGAGCACCGGGCGCAAGGACCTGCGCTTTCTGCGCCCGGGAATTCCCAAGGTATTTCCCTACGCGGCCGAATACCATCCAACGCAGTGGATTACGCGCCACGCAGTCGATTTTTGCGGTAATGCAGATGCCGCAGACGCGCCCTGGTTCGCAGTGGTTTCCTATACTGACCCCCACACCCCCTACAGCCCACCCGAACCCTACGCCTCAATGTTCCAGGCGGAGCAGCAGCGACTCCCCACCTCTGGAATGGAGAGCAACCAGGGACTACCCTGGCCATTCTCCCAGATCACTGAACCTCACCCCCCTGGCACTTTCTTCGCGCCAGTGCGGGTAGATCAGCATGGCGAGGACCATCTGCGGCAAGTACTGACGGCAATCCGGGCGGGCATCAAGCACCTTGATGACGCTGTCGGGGACCTGATTGCCGGAATCGATCTGGAAACCACGCTAGTGATTTTTCTTTCAGACCACGGCGACTACGGCGGCCATCGCGGCTTTCTCGCCAAGATTCCGTGGTTACCCTTCGACGATCTGGCACGTGTGCCTTTTTTCATCGCGGGTGCGGGTGTTGTTGGCGGACGACGGGTGCAAGCACTGGTACAAAGCTTCGATTACGTTGCCACGGCATTGGATCAAGCCGGCCTTCCCCCGCCGTGTAACGACCTGGAGTCTGCGAACCTGGCCTCGGTGCTGGCGGGGGGGGCACCCAACGCGGACAGGGTCGTGTTCTGCGGCACGCTGGAGGGAACGCCCATGCTGCGGCGAGGCCCGTATAAACATATCTGGCACTCCTTCGCCGACGTTCACATTCTCTACAACCTTGAGCAGGACCCGGGCGAGACACGGAACCTTGCGCGGGATCATCGCTACCAAGCACTACTGCGCGACAATGTCGCTGAACTGCGGCAGATGCTGGCGCGACCGGTGGCGCCACTCTGGCACAATCCCTAGGCGGCCCTACCTGGGCGGCCCCACCTGGGCGGCCCCACCTGGGCGGCCCCACCTACCGGCGGACCCACTGCTCCCAGACAAAGGGATAGTCCCACACCTTGGCATGGGTCTTGGCCAAAGCGCGCTGAATGCGCCAGCGGCGAAGATGGGCTCGCGGATGCCATTCATGAAACTGAATGGTGTAGACGCGAATTTGGTCGAGCCGGCCGGCGGCTATCAGCCGCTCCAGCACCTCGTACTCCGCCCCCTCGATATTGAGCTTGATGATGTCGATGTCAGCGAGGCCGAGTTCATCCAGCACTGCGACCACATCACGCACCTCAACCGCCACCGTGGCAGTGACGGCATCGGAGCCCAGATCTGACTTCTCCCCGGCTCCCCCATGCTGGTATAGCGTTGAACCCATTCCACGTTGAACCAACTCCAGACTGGCATCAGTCCCCGCCAGTCCGTAGGGCAGACATTGTATATCCGGCGTATCGGCAAACCGACGGCGCAGAAATTCAATCGAGGGGGGATCCAGCTCAAAGGCATAGATCCGGGCCTGATACTTCTCGTGAACCCGGGCTGCCCAGTCCCCATGAAATGCACCCACATCCAATGCGATGGCCCCGGGCGCCAGAGGCGCCTCGTACATGATGTCGGGATTTTCCATGGTAGCGGCAATGAAGCGATAAAACGTGGGCCGGTAATAGTGGAGTTCCAGCGCGGCACGCATAAAGCCCACCTGATGCCGCTCCCCTAGCCGCCGGTACCAAATATATGGCAGTAACAGCGTTTTCTTCAGGGAGTACCAGCTCACGAGGGCCGGCGGTTACGCAGGTGGATTTTTGACCCCCGGGTTGGCAGGTGCCCAAGAAAGTTCAGCGGTTTCTCGCTCAGCAGGCTGTCATGCCCCCGCAGTCGACGGTATTGCTCCCGGTAAGACACCAGGCGAGCCTCGCGGGCCGCGCTGTCACTGTTGGTTGTGGTGCCACCGTGCACCTGATGAAAACTGCCCTCCCCCACCAGCTGCACGAGCTCCGCACCCTGGACATCAGCGGCCCGCTTGAACAGATCCAGATTCATGAAACCGCCTCCGGGCAGGTCAAACAGCTCATCGCTGCCGCCAATGGCCAGGTAGTGATCCCGCACCATGAACAGACAATTTGACTCGAACATGCGGTTGAACCAGGTGACCTTGTCGGCCCCGCTTGCCAGAGGCGTACCCACTTCGAAGAGCCGATAACCTTCGGTAGGCCAGGCGATTGTCTGCAGCAGCGCATCCTCCGCCTGGCGATCATAGCCGCGCAGCACAGTGTCTGGCTGCTCGCCCGGCCCGAGATAAAAATAGCGTACGGCAATCACGGGGCAGCTGAAGGCGGCGAAACCGCGCAGCGCCCACTCGAACACTCCTGGGGTCAGCAGATGCGCGCCGTCCACCATCAGGCAGACAATCTCGCCCCGCGCAACGGCTACGCCACGATTGAGTGCCTGTGCGGGTGAGGCCGGGGCATCTTCTACGCGCAGCAGCTTGACCGGCAATTCCCGTGTGTCTGCCTCAGCCAGCTGCAACGGCTGCGAGGAGCCATTGTCCACCACGATGATTTCGTACTCCAGGTCCGCTGCGGCGGACTGGTAGCTGCGCGCCAGCGCCTGCAGCGTGCGCGGCAGTTCGCGCTGCATGTTGTAGGCGATGACAATGACCGATAATTTCATGCAGATCCATTCCGACGCGTAATGGGGGCTAGAGCACTATGGGCTGCTGTTTGACGGGCGCGGTTGAAGCCGCAAAGAACCACGATTCGATCGCATAGCGAACGGCGGTATGGTGTGTCTCGAAAGCCGTGCGATGCAGGTTGAAGTGATCGAAGAACAGGGCGTCGCCCGGCGCAAATCGAGGCTGGGTCATGCCGCAATTGGCGGCAATCCGCGCCACACGTTCTGGCCCTACAGTCCAGTCGAACCAGGCACCATCGGTGCCGGTGGGATGTATCTCACGGCAACCGTCAATAATAAGGTCCATACCTGGCGCCGGCGCCGAGCCGCCACAATCACTCAGCGCCAGCCACATGTTCACCGTCTGGATATCCTCACCCAGGAACTGCCCGTCCTGGTGCCAGCCGGCGGCTGCCTCAGGCTGGGGTGCGATCTTGCGCAGCACCCACTTTTTTACCGACAGGCGCGCCGGTTCCCCGAAGTAATCCTGCATCAGTCCCGGCAAGCCGAGACCAGCGTAGAGATCCAGCAGTTCGCAGGCAACACGCGGAGAGTCCGCCACCCAGATGGAACTGCTCTCGGACAGGGGCTCGTCGGGGCTGGCAAAGAACTGTCTGGGCCCACCCCTCACTTCACTGGATCGCACATACCACGCGGCGGTCTCCTCGCAGGGCAGTGTACGTTCAGGCTGGCGGCGAGCAGCCACCACCCGGTCAATCAGCATCCGCAGTTCCGCGGCTCGATCCGACGACAGCATACCCCGGACAATGGCCGCACCGCAGCCGTGAATCGCATCGTACAAGCGCTGTGCACTCAGCTCAGATACCGGGATTTCGGGAACCTCGCCTCTGGGTAACCGGGGTGGATGAAGCACAGAGGCCAGCGCAGCGTGAGGCGGGCTGTCCGGCCGCTCGCGGCCCGCGCGGATACGCAGGTCCATCATGGCTTGCTGGAAGATGGCCCGGGGCTGCTCGCGGTTGGCGACTTGCAGCAGATCCAGCGCCCGCTGCCACTGGCCCTGCTCGACCAGGGCATCAGCGGCTTGCAACGTTGCTGCGCCTGCTTCGGCCATGAGTCGCTAAGCTTCCCCCGCCTGCTTGCCCTGGCCACCCTTGCCGGCCTCGGCATGGGCCTTGGGCTTGAAGCGCCTGGCTTGCCGCCGCGCCTCAAGGAAGTGTGCGGCGTGGGCATAGAGCTGCCGCAGCCGTTTATGGGTCTCCGGGTCGCGTGAAAACAGCAGCTCGGTCAGCTCCGTATTCGACGGGTTGCCGCCGGGCTTGCGCAATACACCCAGGCCGAAGCCATGATTGAACTTGAAGATCTCCTCGTGCTGCTGTTCCAGCTCGGCAAAGAATTTCCAGGCGCCAAAATCCTTGATCCGCGCCATCACATCGTGGAACAGCACAATGCCGCCGGGTTTGACCTTGGGATACCAGTTGTCGAAGTCTTCCTTCACCGCCTCGTAGGTATGCAGCCCGTCGATGTGGAGCAGCTCTATGCTGTCTTCCTCAAAGTGCCGCAAGGCCTCGTTGAAGTACATGCGCAGGAGGTAGCTGATGCCCCGGTAATGCTCCCGGGCATGATGCTGGACATCGTTGAAGATGCTGTCGTCATAGGCCTCGGTATGTTCGTCCCCTTCCCAGCAGTCAATCGCGTAGGCGACCCCGTCGATGTCATTTTCCACCATGGCCTGACAGAACGTGAAGAAGGACAAGCCATTGTAGACACCCAGCTCGACCACCAACTGCGGGCGAATGGCGGCCACCAGATCATAGGCAAAAGGCAGATGGTCCACCCAGGTGCTGAACACCATGCGCCGGGGTTCGAAACGCTGCAGAGAGGGCGGGAAAAAAATCTTGCTGGTCACTGTCTGTTCCTCACGCCTGGGCGTCGTAAAGTGGCGTTTCACCGCGGGCAGCCAGCACCCGGGCTGCAGAATAGTGCACGAACTTCTGCGCCTGTGCCGGGATCTCACCCAGATACACGGGGCGGGTCACCGGGCTCACAAACTCCTCGCCACGCAGGGTACGGTACTGGGCCATGCTCTGCTCGATATAGGCTTCGCGCAGTTCACGGCTCTGCCCGCCCGTGGTCACACCGCCGTGGAACTGATGGAAAGTCCCCTCACCCAGGGCAATCACATGCTGCACGCCAGGGTGTTCGCAGGCGCGCTTGTACAAATCCAGGTTGATCAGGCCCCCGCCCCGCAGATCAAAACGGGCGTCGCAGCCTGCCAGGGTTTGCCACAGGTCCCGACGCAGACTGATGCAGTTGCTTTCACTGTTGGGCAGAAACAGGCCGGGGGCACTGGAGCCGCTGAAACAGGCAATGTCGAACAGGCGGTAGCCTGCTTCGGGCCAGGCGATGGATGCGAGCAATTCGCGCTCCCGCTCCAGGCTGTAACCGCTATTCACTGCCTGCTGCTGCAGCTCCCGGCCAAGGTGGTAGCCAGGCACTGTCACCACCGCGTTATCGAGCATGCGGTGACCCATGAGAATGCTGCGCACCACCCCCGGCGTCAGCATGCGGGCACCGTCAATCATCACACAGATATGCTCGCCCCGGGCCTGGCTGGCGCCGTAGTTGATCGCCTCGGCCGGGCTGGGTTCGGGCTGCTCGCGCAAAAAATAGCGGACGTTGTCCGGCAGGCTGTCCAGGAATGCCGGCCGCAGCAGGTTGGGCGAGGCATTCTCGACAATGATGATCTCGTACTCGCTACCACTGACATCCAGCTGATAGCCAGGCAGCAGAGAGCGCACGGTATTCTCCGCCTGCTGCGGCATGTCGTAGACAATGACCACAAAGCTGACGGCGATCACATCACTCCCGTAGCCTGCCCTTTCATCCTTTCTGAGAAATCGTGCCAGCATTGATTGTCCGTCTAGAGGCTTGCCCGCTGCAGCCGGTAGTAGAGGTACCGGATTTTCCAGGGCAACCCGGAGCGGGATCCCCCGCCGTGGCTTTTCAGCTCATTATCATAAAAGCGCCGGGGCGCCGCGACCGTTTGCAGACCAAGCTGTTGCACTACCGCGTCAACCTTGCTGTTGAAGTCTGCTTCCCCGTCGTCAAAACTCAGCAACGGGAACGGCCGCTGCCGGTACTCTCGGTAAAGGACCCGATTGTAGGCGTACCACAGGGAAAGTGCATCTTCTCTGACAATCTGGTTACGAGTAAACAGGGATTCCGCCACGGCGTCCGGATGGCGGAAGATGCCGACGCGTTCCATATCGGGCACCAGCGCCTTCCAGCCCGCCAGCAGCAGCAGGCAGCGGGGATCCTTGAAGCCGAGGGCGGGAATGTCACCGTGGGCAGCGAGCAGGCTCTCGGCCTGCTGCCGGTGTTCCGGCAACCAGGTCACCCGCCGCGGCGGTTTGTCCCAGGCGCCGCCGCTGGCGGCCAGGATGCTGTCGTGCAGGTCGACAAAGGCCTGGTTCTCCCGGTTGCCCTTGCGGTTCCAGGGGTTCCAGGTGTGGGCATCGCCCAGCTCCAGGCCCGCTTCCTGCAGGGAGCCGGTCAGGCAGCTGGTACCGCTGCGGTGCATGCCCAGAATAGCGATTACCCGCTGCGGGCGCGGACTCACACCCAGGACTCCAGTACCACCCTGTCCGCCGCAGGGACCGCATCCCACAGCCCCTGCTCCGCCACGACCAGCAAGGCAGCGCGGGCAAAGAGCCCCCGCTGTTCACCGAGAAAACCGGCCTGGCCAGCGGCGAGAACCTCGCTCACGAACTGCACCAGCCCGGTTCCCCGCAGCTCGTGCTCCGGCACCATCGCCGGCTCCGGAATCTCGCTCTGAAAGAAGCCGGGAATGCCACCGGAAACGGCGGCCAGACGCCTGTTGGTTTGCTGCCAGCGCTCCCGCAGGCGGCCGTAACAACCCTTGTTGACATAGCGTACCTGCTTCAGCGGTGGCTCCGGGCACAGGTCCAGCAACAGGCCCACCACGGCGTCATTATCGGCCTTGGCAAAGCCAACGTGATTGAGGCAACGCTTGATATACAGCTGGTTGGCGCCGAGACCATCATTGCTCTCCAGGGCTATCGGCTCCAACGCGGGCAGGCCGGTCACCTGACAGAAATCGGTGAGCATGTCCTCCGCCGGCCACTGGGCAGGCTCGAAGGGGCGCACCACGATGCGGTCATGG
>JBLRXF010000101.1:0-9544 GCA_047920875.1 Haliea sp.
GGCCCAGGCCACCCTCTCTGGCCGCTGCGCGGCCATTCACCTTGTCTGCGGGCGATCGCGCACAGAGTGCGCTCCTACAGACTCAGCGAATCTCGGACTCCGGACGACCCTGCCACCAGAAGGACTGCCGGTATGCACTTCTGCAAGGGATTACGCCTCGTACACCAGCCCTTTCAGCACCACATGGTTGATGCGATTCGAGTGGCGTATGTCCTCCAGGGGGTTGTCCTACAGGATCACCAGGTCCGCCAGTTTGCCGGCCTCCAGTGAACCCGGGTTCTTTTCCATGCCCAGATAGGTCGCCGGGTTGTTGCGAGGACCAGACGACAAATTGCCTGGCGCGGGCCAGGGTGGTACCTTCGAACCTGTGACTGGAAAGGGAGCTTCCCATGCGACGTCTGCTGCTTGTTGTAGTCCTTGTGCTCACGGCGGGTCAGGCTGGCGCCGCCCAGAACCTGCTGTTCATTCTCGATGCCTCCGGCAGTATGTGGGGGCGAGTGGATGGGGAGCCGAAAATCGTGCTGGCCCGGGACGTGCTCTCCGAACTGGTGACATCGCTGCCCGACGCTACCAACGCCGGACTGATTGCCTACGGTCACAACCGCAAGGGCGACTGCGACGATATTGAAACCTTGGTTCCGGTAGCGCCTCTGCGGCGCGAAGCCCTGATTGCGCAGATTGGCAGCCTCAACCCCAAAGGCATGACGCCTATCACCGGGGCGATTGCGGAAGCCACGGTACTGCTGCGGAAAATGGAGCAAAGCACCAGCGTCATTCTAGTTTCCGACGGCCTCGAGTCCTGCGATGGTGACCCCTGCCAGGCCGTGCAGGATGCGCGTGACGCAGGGATAGACTTCCGTATGCATGTCGTCGGCTTCGACCTTGGCGATACCGATACCGCACAGCTGCAGTGCATGGCGGACGCCGGGGGCGGGCGCTATTTCAGCGCCACCAATGCCTCCGAACTCGGCAGTGCGCTGGAGGAGGCCGTAAGTATCAGCCCGGAGCCCGAGCCAGTCGAGGAGGTGAGCGGCGGCAAGCTGTTGGTGACGATCAGCAGCAATGGCCAGCCGCTGCGGGCCCGCACCTATTTGCTGGACCGGGAATCGGGCGAGGAAGTCAGTCGCAACGCTGCGGATACGGCTGGCCTGGCCAGCCATGAGGTGGCGGCTGGCAACTATCGCTTGCGTGTAGTGCTCGACGGCATCGCGGCGCCGGAACAAATGCTCGACGATATTACGCTGGAGGCCGACGAGACACTGGAGCGTACTCTGGAGATTGCGTCCGGCGCCATCGAGTTTACCATTACCAGCAACGGCGAACCGGTGAAGGCGCGCACCTATCTGCTGCACCGGGATTCCGGGGAGGAAGCTGATCGCAGCCAGACCAATGCGGCGGGCGCCGCCAGCTACGACGTGGCGCCTGGCAATTATCAGCTGCGCCTTGTGTTCGACAGTATCTCGGCGCCTTCGCGGACCCTTGAGGGCATCGTCATTGCACCCCGGGACCGGCTGCAACGTGCCCTGGATGTCCCCACTGGCACGATTGAACTCACGGTGACCAGCAGCGGCGCACCGGTCATGGCGCGCACCTACCTGCAGCATGCGGCCAATGAAGAGGAGCTTACGCGGTCACGGACCGATGCCGCGGGCGTCGCCAGGTACACGGTCGCCACCGGCACATATCAGATTCAGGTCCGCCCCGACAGTGTCAAGGCCGATGACAGATACCTTCGGGATGTCGTGGTCGGCGCCGGCGAAACCCTGAATCTGAGCCTGGATTTCGCAATGTAGGAGCCCGCTGGCCCAGGCCACCTTCTCTGTCCGCTTTGCGGCCATTCCCCTTGTCCGCGGGCGATCGAATTCATCGCCGACAGAGTCGGCTCCCACAATGTAGGAGCCCAGTCTCTGGGCGATCGCTCATCGCCGACAGAGTCGGCTCCCACAGTGTAGGAGCCCAGTCTCTGGGCGATTTGGCCTCTTTAGGAGCCCGCTGGCCCAGGCTACCTTCTCTGGCCGCTGCGCGGCCATTCACCTTGTAGCCCAGGCCACCTTCTCTGGCCGCTGCGCGGCCATTCACCTTGTCTGCGGGCGATCGCGCGGAGACCGCGCTCCTACAGTGTCAGCGGATTGCCGATTCTGGCCGGCCCTGCCACCAGAAGGGCTTCAGGGCGCTGTTGCCGGTATGGACTTCGGTAAGTGACGCCGCTTCGTACACCCGCCCATTCAGCACCACGTGGCTGATGCGGTCCGATTGGCGGATATCCTCCAGCGGGTTGCCCTCGAGAATCACCAGGTCCGCCAGCTTGCCGGGCTCCAGTGAGCCCAGGTCCTTTTCCATACCCAGATAGGTGGCGGGATTGATGGTCGCCGCGGCCAGGGCCTGCATCGGACTGAAGCCGCCGCGGACAAAACTCCACATCTCCCAGTGCGTCGCCAGGCCCTCGCGCTGGCCGTGGCCGCCGGTGTTGACCAGGATGCCCTCGTCCAGCAGCACCTTGGCGGCGGCTGCGGCATCGTCATCCCGGTAGTCCGCTTCCGGTGCCATGGGCCGGCGCACTGAGCGCGGCTGCAATACGGTTGGGGGGACGAAGTTGGCCAGCAGCGGGTGCTTCCAGACTTCCGTGTCCTGATAGTAGTAGTCCTCGGAGGTCAGGCCGCCAAAGGTCACTACCAGGGTCGGCGTGTAGCCGGCCTGGCTCTGGCGCCAGTACTGGATGACGTCATCGTACAGGGTCAGCACCGGCACGTTGTGCTCGATGCCGGTGATGCCGTCGCCGATCAGGTTCATGTCCATGTGATACAGGGCACCGCCTTCCGCTACCGGCATCAGGCCTTCCTGGCGCGCCGCCTCAATCACCATCTGGCGCTGGTCCCGGCGCGGCTGGTTGTAGTTCTTCACCGTTATCGCACCCTGGGCCTTGAGCCTGCGGACATGGGCCAGAGCATCTTCCAGGGAGTCAACCGGAGACCACAGGGTGGATTTGGCGCCGTAGATGATCTCCGCCGTGGAGAAGATGCGTGGCCCCAGAATCTTGCCGGCCTGCGCATATTCCGCCGCGGCAAACACCAGATTGGCGCTGCTGGAAGGGTTGTGCACGGTGGTCACCCCCAGCGCCAGGTGCGCCAGCAAATTCCAGTTCTGCTGCGGGATGATGTCGCTGCTGCCGTAGGGGCCATGGGCGTGAATATCGACAAAGCCCGGTAGCAGGGTTTTGCCCGCCATGTCGACTGAACGGAAGCCCTCGGGGATGGCGAGGTCGCTGCCGCCCAGCGCGCGGATGCGGTTGTTTTCCAGCAGCAGGGTGCCGCTCTCAATGACCTCGCGAGCCGCATTCATGGTCACGATGCGGGCATTGGTCAGGGCCAGGCGCGTGTCCGGTGTCGCCGCATCGACCGTCATCGACAGATCCCTGCCCGGGCTGCCCGGTTCGAATCCGGGGGCCATGGCTTCCGCTACCCTCACCGTTTTCAGCGCAGGCCCGGTGCTCCAGCTGACTGCGCTGCCATCGGCCTTCCAGCCCATGTAGGCGCCGCCGACCTTGCTCAGGCGCACGGTCGGGAAGGCCGGCCTGGCCGCATCCAGCGCCAGCGGCTTGCCGCTGAGCGTGGCTGCCGCCAGGTAAATCTGCTGACCGTCCTCGAAGACGATATGGCGGCCGTCTGGCGCCAAGCGAATGGCGGTGGCCAGCTCAGCGCTGGCAATCTCGCGCACATCGTGGCCGCTGCGGCTCATGGCAATCAGTGTGGTGCGGGCGGTGCTGCTGCCGCGGCCTGTGGCACTGTCGGCGCGTTCCTGGGCGTAGATGCGACCGTCCGGGCCAAAGTGCGGGTTGCGGCCCCGTGCGCTGACAAAGCTCATCGCACCGCCCTTGCGGTCCAGCAGATAGAGGCCGGGCTGTACCGCCCATTCCGGGTTGAGCAGGCTGCTGCCGGCCAGCTTGCGCAAAGCGAGGGTGTTGCCGTCAGGGGCGATGGCGAGCTCCGTGTACTGGCCCTTGGGGTGATTCAGGGCGCGGGACTTGCCGCCGCGAGCGGCGACGCTGCGAATCTGGGTCAGCTCCCGGTCATTCCAGCGCAGAAACAGGATGTCGCGCCCGTCCGGCGCCCACACCGGGGCGTAGTCGAAGCCGCTGCCATTGTCCGTTGTCAGGCGCTCGGGGGCGCGGTCGCCGCGCTTGACGTAAAGCTCGCCCAGTGACTCAAACACCACCGCCGTCCCATCGGGGGAGGGCTGGGCGAAGCGGACCATGCGGGTGCGGAATTGCGTTGGTGCCACCTCCACCGGAAAGCGCACGGCGGGGTAGATGTCGCGGCTGTCCTGCACGCTGAAGGGGATTTCCGCCACCTCACCGGAGGCGACAGCCAGGCGCCAGATCTTGCCCTGGGCCCAGAACACGATGTTGCGGCTGTCCGGGGTCCAGGCCATGTTCGGGTAGAGCCCGTGCACCGCCCAGGTTTCCTGCATGTCCAGATCCAGGGCGTCGAACAGCATGCGCTCGGCGCCGGACTCCAGGTCCATCAGAAACAGGCGCGAGGTCGCCCGCACCCGCTTCACATAGGCGAGCTGCCTGCCGTCGGGGGAGGGGGTGGCGCGCACGGCGCCGCCGGGTCCACCGGCTACCGTGGTCACCTCGCCGCTGGCGAAATCGACGCGGCGGATCTGGAACAGCTCGGTATTGCTGTCCTGATGGTAGATGAAGGTATCACCCGGGGTGGTATTGAGAGAGAAATACAGGCTCTTGCCGTCGGGGCTGAAGGCGGGCTCGCCCTGCTCTTTCTGGAAGGTCGGGCTGGGGCGGGGGACGACCAGCTGGCCGCTGTTGTTCTCGCCGCCGGCGGCGTGGTAGAGCCAGATTTCGCCTGTGCCCAGGGAGCGCGAGGTGGTGAAGTGCTTGCGCGCCGCCAGGTACTGCCCATCGGGGCTCCAGCTGGGGTTGTTGAGCAGGCGGAAGGTCTCGAAAGTCACCTGCCTCAGGTCGCCGCTGCTGCGATCCAGCGTCCAGATATTGTCACCACCAGTGCGGTCCGAGGTAAACGCGATCCGGCTGCCATCGGGGCTGTAGCGCGGCTGCATGTCCCAGGCGTGGCCCGAAGTGAGTGCCCGCGCCTCGCCGCCGGCGATGGGCAGCTCGTAGATGTCACCGAGCAGGTCAAACACCAGGTGGCGGCCGTCGGGGGCCACGTCGAGACTCATCCAGGTGCCTTCGCTGACCTGGAATTCTGCGCTTAGTGGCTCTGCGGAGAAGGCGGGGCGGTTGACGTCCCAGCGCGCTTGATCGGCGCTTGCGGCGGCGGCGGGCAGGCCGGGCAGAAGCAGTGGGCTGCTGCACAGCAGCAATAGGCAAGAGCGCAGTTTTCCGTTCATGGGGGCTTCCTTCGGTTACACTGCTGCGACAGGGGGCAGCAGCGCGGGCGGAGAGTGATCCAGCCAGCAAAATTGGCGTACCTTACTATGTCTGAGTCCGGTATTGAACCGGCCTACCACCCTCACACGGAGATCACATGGCTATTATCCGCTCCCTCACCCTGCTGGTGACACTGGTACTTGCGCTGCCTGCCCTGGCTGCAGAGCTCAAGGTCGGCGACCCGGCCCCGGACTTCACACTCGCCGCCAGCGACGGCAACACCTACACCCTGGCAGATTTCAAGGGCAAGCAGGCGGTGGTGCTGGCCTGGTACCCGCGCGCCTTCACCTCTGGCTGCACTGTGGAATGCAAGTCCCTGGCAGAGAACGGCCATCTGATTCGCGAGTACGACGTCAGCTACTTCATGGCCAGCGTTGATCCCTTGGCGGACAACAAGCGTTTCGCCGAGGAAACCGGCGCTGACTTCCCCTTGCTGAGTGACCCTGACAAGGGGGTCGCTGAGGCCTATGGTGTCCTTATGGGCTTCGGTTTTGCCAAGCGCTATACCTTCTACATTGATGTTGACGGTACCATTGTGAAAATCGACTCTTCGGTACGTCCCGCCACCGCCGCCCAGGATATGGCTGCCACGCTGGCAGAACTGGGCGTCGCCAAGCGCTGAATCCGGTACTGGTAAATGCCAGGGGGCCGGCACTGGCGGTCCCCTGTTGCATTGCCCGGTGATGCACCCGCTCTGGCAATCTGGCTGCCCCGCCCTATAATGCCCGCCTGAATTCCTGCACCTTGCTATCCTGCCCCTGTTTGCGGAGGGGCGAACCTGTCTTTCGTCGCACTCGTGGAGAGAGCAATGCTCAGCACCGGGCAAACACGCGAGCTGTTTCGTCTGGCACTGCCGATGGTGGTGTCCCAGAGCGCGTTCGCCCTCATGGTCTTCACCGATCGTCTGTTCCTGGCGCAGATTGATGCGCTGCACATTGCCTCGGCGCTCGGTGGCGGCGTCACCTTCTTCGTCAGCGTGGCCCTGTTTCTCGGCGTGATGTCCTATGCCACGGCGCTGGTGGCGCAGTACTACGGCTCCGGCCAGATGGAAAAGTGCCCGCGGGTCCTGACCCAGGGCGTGCTGATGGCGCTGGCCTGCCAGCCTCTGTTGCTGGTGATCGCGTGGCTGATGGGCGGCCTGTTCGAGGTGATGGGCCACCCGCCGGAGCAGGTGGTGCTGGAGCGACAGTATTACTATGTGATGATGGCCGGTGCCTTTTTCACCCTGGTCAAGGCCTGTGCCGCGGCCTATTTCTGCGGTATCGCTCGCACCCGGGTTGTGATGATCACCGATTCCCTGGGGGTGCTGCTGAACATTCCCCTGAGCTATGTGCTGATCTTCGGCAAGTTTGGCTTTCCGGAACTGGGCATTCGCGGTGCGGCGCTGGGCACGGTGGTGGCCACCGCCTTCAGTATTGGCATCTACGCGCTGTTCTACTTCAACCGGACCCACCGCGAGATGTTCCGGGTACTGCGCTCTTTCCACTACGATAGCGGTATTCTGCGCCGCTATGTGCGCCTGGGCCTCCCTTCGGGCTTTGAAACCTTTGTTGGCGCCGCAACCTTCAACTTCTTCCTGCTGCTGTTCCAGTCCTACGGCGTGGCGGAGGGCGCGGCAATGGCCATTGTCTTTAACTGGGACATGCTGAACTATGTGCCGTTGATCGGGCTCAATATCGCGGTTACCAGCCTGATTGGCCGCTACGTGGGCGCCGGCGACATGAGTCGGACCAATCAGGTGATCGCTGCCGGCTTCGTCATAGCGCTGGGTTATTCCGTCGTGCTGGCGGTGTTTTTCGTGGTGTTTCGTCTGGAGTTGATGATGGTGTTTGCAACGCCAGAGCAGGATTTCAGCGAGATCGCGGAGCTGGGCAGCCGGATGATGCTGGGCATGGCCACCTACGTGCTGGCGGACGCGATTATTCTGGTATCCAGCGGGGTGCTGCGGGGTGCGGGGGATACACGCTGGCTGATGAACACTTCCATGAGTCTGCATGTGCTGATGCTGGTGAGCCAGTACATCATGATCAAGCAGCTGGGGGTGGGGCCAGTGGCGAGCTGGTGGGGCTTTGTCGCCATGTTGCTGATTCTGGCCGCGGTTTACCTGCGCCGTTTGCTGGGACAGACCTGGCGCAAGCCCTCGCGGCTGGCGCGGGTACTGGCGGAGTAGCCCGGGGCTCCGACAGCGCCGTCAGAGCGTGAGGATGCGGCGCAGCAGGCTATTTTCGCGCCGCTGCTGTTCCCGCAACAACAGCAGGTGCTGGAGCTGTTCTTCGATCTCCGCGGCCACCCGGTCGCGAATCTTCCGCTGCTGTGCCTTGCTCGGCTTGCGCTGGCTGAAGCGGGCCAGGCTCACGGGCTCTCCAAAACCCAGATAGCAGCGTTGGGGCTTGGGCAGGAGGGTTCCCAGGGCCCCCAGTGGCAGCGGTGGCAGGGCATCCGGGCGGGTGTCCTCGGTGAGCAGGCCGAGCCGGCGCAGCAGTTTCCCGGGCAGGGAATTCGGCAAGTCTTCGCTTTCGATCAAGTGGCTGTAGAATTCGTCCGGCCCCACGATGCCGAAGGGCATGATGGTGTAGCCGTGTTCCGCGGCCATGCGAATAAAACCGTAGCGCTCTTTCCACTGTAACTGGTAGCGCTGGCGATTGGGCTTGACCGCCTCATGTGCGCCGCCGGGGAATACCAGCAGATCCTGGCCGTGAGCCATCAGGGCGCTGCAGACCGCGGGATGACCCATGGCCGCGCCGCGCGCCAGCAGCGCTTTCTCCAGAGGCGGATGGGTGAACAGGAACTTGTCGCCCAGGGGGCGCAGGAAGCGCCCGTATTGCCGGTGCATGATGGTGGCGACTACCAGACCATCGAGGGCGAACAGGCTGTGGTTGCCGACAAACAGGCAGGGCTGCGCCGGGATCTTGTCGACGCCCAGTACCACGGGCCGAAATAGCCGCTGGATGATCTGCCAGGCGATCAGTACATCCCGGTGGTGCGGGATGCTCTTGACTGCAACAGCGCGCTCGATATGGCGCTGCAGCCGTTCACCCTGCAGGGGCTGGTTGTCCTTGTCCAATGCGGTCATGGGGTATCCAGTTGGCAATCGGGCAACAGCATATCACTCGCTCCCGAGCAGGCGGCCGAGTCCGCGCTGGTGCAGGGCACCCTCGAGCAGCCGACGAATATCGGCACTGTTGTCCAGCGTCAGTGCCTGCTGCGCCAGCTCGGCGGCCTCACTGGCCGCCATGGAACGCAGCAGCCACTTGATCCGCGGCAGCTTGGACGCGCTCATGCTGAGCTTGCGGATGCCTATACCCAGCAGAAACACAACCGCCGCCGGGTCCGAAGCCATCTCGCCGCACAGGCTCAGGGGCAGTCCGACGTGCCTGGCCGTGGAGGTAATCCGCGCGATCTCCTGCAGCACCGCCGGATGAATGTGGTCGTAGGCGCCGGCCACCCGCGGGTTGTTGCGGTCCAGGGCCAGCAGGTATTGGCTCAGGTCGTTGGAGCCTATAGAAACAAAATCCAGTTTTGGCGCCCAGGCCTGGAGCAGGGAAATGGCCGCCGGCACTTCGACCATGATGCCGATCTGGGGCCGCCGCACCGTGAAACCCTCGTCGCGCAGCTGCTGCAGCGCATCTCCCAGCACTTCGTGGAAGGCATTGATCTCGCCGGTATTGCTAACCATCGGCAGCAGGATATGCAGCTCCTCGCCGCCGTCTGCAGCGCGCAGCATGGCCCGCACCTGGGTCATCAGCAGGGAACTGTTGTCGAGGCAGAAGCGGATGCCCCGCCAGCCCAGCGCAGGATTTTCCTCGTGGATGGGAAAGTAGGGCAGGGGCTTGTCGCCGCCGATGTCGAGGATGCGCATGTACACGGGGCGCCCGCGATAGGCTTCGAGCACCTGGCTGTAGATGTTCAGCTGCTCCTCTTCGGAGGGAAAGGATTCGCTCACCATGAACGGCATTTCCGTGCGGTACAGCCCGATACCTTCGGCGCCGTTGGCCAGCCCCGGCGAGATATCTGCCAACAGTCCGGTATTGGCCAGCAGGCGCACCTGCTCGCCGTCGGTGGTCGTGGCTGGCTGGTCCCGCAAGCTTGCCAGCTCGCCCTTGAGGGCCTGCTCCGCTCGCTGCAGGCGCTCGAACT
>JBLRXF010000102.1:0-9504 GCA_047920875.1 Haliea sp.
GTAGGAAGTGATGCTGGCGCCAATCCGCGGAATGACGGCCTCAAAATCCAGCGCCTCCACGCGCTCTGCCGAGTGCTGGTAGGTCACCGTGGGCTCGTTTGCAGTGATGTTCATGTAGCACTTCAGGACATCAATCACCCGGACATCATGCCCCCTGGCAGTGGCTGCCTCGACCAATCGCCGGGTCGAATACAGCCTGCGATTGCGTGACAGGATACCGATTTTCATAGAGTGTTCCCGGGAGCTGGAGAGGAGATGTCTGGTGCGCGCATCATAGCTGTTCTCCAGGCGTTTTACACAGTGGGGCGGAGGCAGATTGCCTGCCGCGGAGAGGGCGGTAGGGCTACCGGATGTAATCCAGACTTTGTTGCAGCATTTCCGGGGTCACCAGGATGACGCCGCCGGGGGAAACCTCGAAGCGGCGCCGGTCCTGCTTCGGGTTGAACCCAATCACCGTTCCGGGGGCCAACTGGCAGCCGGTCTCAATCACAGTCTTGTGGATGCGGCAGTTGGGCCCTATCACCACCCGGGGCAGCACAACCGAGTCAGTCACTTCAGCGGATTCCTCCACCCGAACGTGAGAAAACAGCACTGAGTGGCGCACCAGCGCCCCCGAGATGATGCAGCCGTTCGCGACCATCGAGTCCACCGCCATGCCCCGGCGGCCCTCATCGTCGAACACGAATTTTGCCGGCGGCGCCTGGATCTGGTGCGTGCGAATGGGCCACTGGGTGTCGAACAGGTCCAGCTCCGGGACCACGCCAATCAGCTCCATATTCGCAGACCAGTAGCTGTCCAGCGTGCCGACGTCGCGCCAGTAGGCCCGGGCGTCGGTCTTGGGATCCCGGAACGGCGCGGCATAGACGCGGTCCCGCTGCACTGCACGCGGCAGTATATCCTTGCCGAAATCATGCTCCGAGGCGGGATCAAGGCTGTCCCGCCGCAAGGCCTCCAGCAGATACTCTGCAGTAAACACGTAGATGCCCATGGATGCGAGGGCATGGGCCGGTTTTGTCGGTATTTCCCGCGGCCGGGCAGGTTTTTCCTCAAAACCGCATACGCGCCCGTCAGCGTCGATCTCCATGACGCCAAAAGCGTTGGCTTCCGCCACCGGGACTTCCATGCAGGCAACGGTAACATCGGCCTGCTTGTCCACGTGGGTGGCGAGGAGGGCGCCGTAGTCCATTTTATAAATGTGGTCACCGCCCAGAACCAGCACAAAGCGCGGATCGTGTGCGTGGATGATATCGATATTCTGATAGACCGCGTCGGCGGTGCCGCTGTACCAGCCGCCATTGGTGCGCTGCTGGGCCGGCAGGAGTTCCACGAACTCGCCAAGTTCGCCGCGCATGAAGCCCCAGCCCAGGTTCAGATGGCGGATCAGGGAGTGGGCCTTGTACTGGGTGAGCACGCCGATGCGGCGCACGCCGGAGTTGACGCAGTTGGACAGCGGGAAATCGATAATGCGCATGTTGCCGCCAAAGGGCACCGCCGGTTTTGCGCGCTCGGTGGTCAGGCCGCCCAGCCGGGAGCCGCGGCCACCGGCCAGAATCAAAGCCAGGGTGTCTCGGGTCATGGCGCTGACAAAGCGCTCGGGGAAGTGAAAGGTCACGCTAGCGCTGCCATTCCGCGCGCAGATGAAGGCATTCCGCCCGCCACGGGCAGTCAAGCTCCCGGCAGTTGAAGCGCCGTTCACTGGCGAAACAGGGCTGCTTGCCTGCCGTCGCTTGCTGCGCCCAGATGTCCCAGCGGCGCGCGCTACCCATGCTCGGCTGCCGCCTCGCCAAGCGCTGCTCTTGGCTGTTCCCAGGGTCACTGTCCTGTGTCCATCTGATCTGCACCGGCGTTTTCCTCGCTCAAGGCTAACTGAAAACCTGCTCTGACAAGCCAGATTGGATTCTCAGCATAGTGGTAACGGGTGGAATCTGCGTTGACCAGCATCAATCAAGCTCAGCTTAGTACAGGAACAGCCGGTCCGCAGAGAATCCACATATGCGCATAATATATATTATGTTAAATAAAGGATTTGGGCACACAGTTATGCACAGGCAGATCGCCCAGCGCCCTGGCCAGGCGCTTCAGCCCCCCTCTTGCAGGCCTTCTCCTCCGCCTTCATCATGGACGGCCCCTGGCCGCCAGCATGTGATCGTGATGCTGCAAACAGTTGCGTATCTGACTTTCGGGAGTTTTTGCCATGAATGCACTTCTGCCTGCCCGCCGCGAGGAAACAGCGGCCGAGCGCTGGGCCCGCTTCAGCCCGATCACGACTGGCGCGTCATACATTGACAGCCTGCGCAACCGGGGCGTCAGCGTGTACCTTTTTGGCGAGAAAGTTGCGGAGCCCGTGGATCACCCGATCATCAGGCCTTCAATCAACTCCCTGGCAAAAACCTACGATCTGGCGCTGGAAGATCCGGAGCTGGCAACGGCCCACTCCCCGCTGATCAATGCGCGGGTCAACCGCTTCCTGCACATTGTTGAGTCTCCGCAGGATCTGGTGCTGAAGAATCGCATGCAGCGGCGCATGGGGCAGCTCACCGGCACCTGCTTCCAGCGCTGCGCGGGCCTGGATACGATCAGCGTTCTGCACTCCATTACCTGGGATATCGACCAGAAATACGCTACGCCCTACCACCAGCGCTATCTCGATTTCATGCGCGAGGCCCAGCGCAACAATGTGATTATCGGTGCCGGCATGACCGACCCCAAAGGCGATCGCAGCAAGCGGCCGCACGAGCAGGCGGATCCGGACCTGTTTCTGCACGTGACCGGCCGCAACGAGCGCGGCCTCTATGTGACCGGCGCCAAGGCCCACATGACCGGGGGCCTCAACAGCCACTGGATCTGCATCATGCCGACCATGAACATGACGGCAGCTGATCGCGAGTACGCGGTTGTGGGCATGGTGCCCGGCGATGCCGAGGGCTTGACCTATATATACGGTCGCCAGTCCTGCGACACCCGTGCCCTGGAAGACGGCGATATCGACAAGGGCAATGCCCGCTATGGCGGCCAGGAGACCCTGGTGGTGTTCGACAATGTGTTCATTCCCTGGGAACACGTGTTGATGGATGGCGAATACGAGTTTGCCCAGCCGATGGTGGCGCGCTTCACCGCCTACCATCGCGCCAGCTATGTCTGCAAGACCGGGCTCGGGGATGTCATGGTGGGCGCGGCCGCCGCCATCGCCGAATACAACGGCGCCGACGCCGCCAGCCATATCAAGGACAAGCTGGTGGAGATGACCCACCTCAACGAGACCATTTATTCCTCGGCGATAGCCTCCTCCCACGAGGCGAAGCCGCTCGCCTCAGGCATTTATATGAATGACGAGATGCTGGCCAACGTCTGCAAGCACAACGTCACCCGCTTCCCCTACGAGATCTCCCGCCTGGCCCAGGACCTGGCGGGCGGGCTGATGGTCACCCTGCCCTCACAGGCGGACTTTGAGCACGAGGATGCGGGGCCGCTGCTGCGCAAGTACTTCCAGGGCCGGGCGGATATTCCGGTGGAGACCCGCACCCGGATGCTGCGCCTGATCGAGAATATGACGCTGGGCCGCAATGCGGTGGGCTACCTTACCGAGTCGCTGCATGGCGCGGGTTCGCCCCAGGCCCAGCGGATCCAGATTCTGCGCGGTATGGAGCTGGAGCGGAAAAAGCGCTACGCGCAGGATCTGGCCGGTATTGACATCATCGCCACGGACGCCGCGCCCGCGGGCTGAATCAGCCCAGCTTCAGGCCGACGATGGCAATGCGCTCGCCGTCGAGTTTCTTCACCACGAACTGCACGTGGCCCAGGGCAACCCGGTCACCCACCACCGGCTTCTGGTGGAACTGACGGTTGATGAACTCGGCCACGGTCAAGGTGCGCAGGGGTTCGGGCACCTCAAAGCCGTACATTTGCGACAGGTCCGCCAGGTGCGCATCCGGTTTCAGCACGAAGCTGCCGTAGAAGTCGGCGACCTCGCGCTCGCGGTCGCTGCGACTGGCGGCCGGGGTGAACAGGCGTGCCAACGCCGGTGTGCCGCCGTCGGTGCCCAGCACCATGACGTGATCCTCATCCTGAATGGTCTGCTGCTGCCACTCCTCCAGCAACACACCATGCCGTACCAGCCCCACCAGCTGTGCGCCACCGGAGAGCGGCAGCCGTGCGACCCCGGTACCGATCGCCGGGCTGCCGGTGACCGCCCGATACACCAGCAGCTCCTTTTCCTGATCATCCGGTATTTTCAGCACCAGGTGCTCCGGTTCCTCCAGCGTCGGTGGCACTTCAATGCGCAGCCAGCGGGCAATGGGTGCGATTGTCCAGCCTTGCAGTACCAGTGACACCAGCACCACGAAAAAGGCCAATTCAAAGAACGTGTCCGCCAGCTCCAGTCCCGCCAGGGATGGAAACAGCGCGAGGATGATGGGCACTGCGCCGCGCAGGCCGCACCAGCTGATGAAGACCTGCTCGCGCCAGGGGAAGTGAAACGGCAGCAGTGCCAGCAGCACCGCCAGCGGTCGCGCCACCAGAATCAGTGCCAGCGCGATGCCCAGTGCCGGCAGTGCCAGCGGGATCAGATTGCTGGGAGTGACCAGCAGTCCCAGCATCAGGAACATGCCGATCTGCGCCAGCCAGGCGATGCCATCGTGGAAGCGGCGGATGTCCTTGGCGTGAGGCAAGGAGGCATTGCCGACCAGGATACCCACCAGGTAGATCGCCAGAAAGCCGCTGCCGCCCCAGAGGTTGGTGATGCCAAAGACGCTCATGCCGCCTGCCAGAGCGAGCAACGGGTACATGGATACGGGCAGAGCCAGACGCTTTAGCAGCAGCACCAGTACATAACCACCGGCAAAACCGAGGGCGAGACCCAGCCCCATCTGTTCGGCGAAGGCGCCGAGAATTTCAAATCCGGGATTGGCCGAGCGCAGCACCAGCAGTTCTACCAGGGTGATGGTCAGGAATATGGCCATCGGATCGTTGCTGCCGGATTCGATTTCCAGGGTTGCGCTGGTACGTTCCTTGAGCTGCAGGCCCGCCGATCGCAGCAGGCCGAATACAGCCGCCGCATCCGTGGAACCAACGATAGCGCCTAGCAGCATGGCTTCCAGCCAGGGCAGGTCCAGCACCAGCCTCGCGGCCAGACCGGTAATCGCCGCGGTGACGAGAACACCCACGGTGGCCAGTGACAGCGACGGGCCGAGGCTGACCCGGAAGGTGTCCTTGCGCGCGCCCTGGCCGCCGTCGAAGATGATGATGGCCAGCGCCAGGCTGCCGAACAAGAAGGCCTGGCTGACGTTGTCGAAGCGGATGCCACCGACGCCCTCCTCACCTGCCAGCATTCCCAGCACCAGGAAAATCAGCAGCACCGGGGCGCCCACACGCCGCGACAGCCCGCTGGCCACAACGCAGAGCAGCGCCAGCATGGCACCCCAGAAAATGAGGGAATTGGTAAGCTCGACGGGGATCATTCGCGCAGGTAGTTGTCCGGCCACCAGAAAAATGCATAGTACACCACTCGCGCCCGCTGTAAGCCTGCGACAGAGAAATGGGAACGCAGGGCGGAATGGGCAGTCTGATGCATCAATACTGCCGTTGAGATCGGTTATTGGAGCCGCAGCGGCAGCGCGTTACACTTGCAGGCGATAATCGCGGAGGCAATCTCATTGACCACAGTCACAGTACGCTCAGTCACCCCCGGTCGGGGCTGGCTGCCTGCAGCCCTGGCCACGCTGGTCATTGTGCTGGCCCTGGCCACCACCTCCCCTGCGGCTTTCAGCTACATTACCTACACCGACAGCCAGCGCGAAACTATCGTTGAGCTGATCGAGCAGCTTGAGCAGCGCCACTACGCCAAGTTGATCTATGATGATCATCTGTCCTCCATGCACCTGGACAACTACATCGACAGCCTCGACGGCGGGCGCATGTTTTTTACCGCCGCCGACCTGGCCGAGTTCGAGCGCTATCGGCGCACCATGGACGAAGAGCTGCACGCAGGTAATCTGGATGCGGGCTTTGCCATTTTTCATCGCTTCCAGAGGCGCCTGGAGGCGCGGCTTTCTGCGACCCTGGGCACCCTGGAGCAGAAGGTAGCGGCAATGGATTTTACCGTTGACGAAGAGTACCTGCTCGATGGCAAGACACGACCCTGGGCGGCCAACGAGGCGGAGCTGGATGACCGCTGGCGCAGGCATCTCAAGAACCAGGTGCTGAGCCTGCGTTTGGCCGAGAAGGGTGAAGAGGAGATCGTGCCGACGCTGGCAAAACGCTACGAGAACCAGCTCAAGCGGGTCAAGCAGTACAACCACCAGGACGTCTTCCAGATTTATGCCAACGCGCTGACCGAATTGTACGATCCCCATACCAACTACCTGTCCCCTCGGCGCTCTGAAAACTTCAATATCAACATGAGCCTGTCTCTTGAGGGCATTGGCGCGGTACTGC
Organism: Haliea sp.; assembly: GCA_047920875.1. Taxonomy (GTDB): domain Bacteria; phylum Pseudomonadota; class Gammaproteobacteria; order Pseudomonadales; family Halieaceae; genus Haliea. Next base: position 6,433 of record JBLRXF010000102.1, read on the forward strand.
AGATCGAGGACGAATACACCAAAGTGGCGCGCCTGGTGGCGGCGGGCCCCGCGGACAAACAGGGAGAGCTGCGCCCCTCGGATCGGATTACCGCGGTCGCCCAGGGCGAGGACGGTGAGTTCGAGGACGTTATCGGCTGGCGCCTGGACGAGGTGGTGGAACTGATCCGCGGGCCCAAGGGCTCCACCGTACGCTTGCAGGTGATTCCGGCAAAGTCCCCCGCTACGGATATCCGCAAGGAAATCACCATTGTCCGCAATCAGGTCAAGCTTGAAGAGCAGTCGGCGCAGAAGCAGATTCTGGAAGTTCCGGCAGGCGACGACGTGATGAAAATCGGAGTCATCGATATCCCCGCGTTCTACATCGACTTTGACGCCATGCGACGTGGCGATGAGGATTACAAGAGCACCACACGTGACGTGCGCAAACTGCTGGATGAGCTGCAGGACGAGGGCGTTGATGGCATCGTCATGGACCTCCGCCATAACGGTGGCGGTTCCCTGCAGGAGGCCAATGAGCTGACCGGGCTGTTCATCGAGTACGGCCCCACGGTGCAGATCCGCCACTCATCGCGGCGCGTCTGGCGCGATGGCAAGCGGGCGCGCACGCCCTACTATGATGGCCCGCTCGTGGTGCTGATCAACCGCCTCAGCGCATCCGCTTCGGAGATTTTCGCCGGTGCTATCCAGGATTATCAGCGCGGGATCATCGTCGGTGATCGCTCCTTCGGCAAGGGCACGGTACAGACTATGGTGCCCCTGACCGAGGGCCAGTTGAAACTGACGGAGTCCAAGTTCTACCGGATCTCCGGTGACAGTACCCAGCATCGTGGGGTCGTCCCGGATATATTGTTTCCCTCTCTGTTCGATCCCGAACAGATCGGCGAAAGTGCTTTGGATCACGCTCTGAGCTGGGATCAGATCAATCCTGTGCGACATCGCCGCTACGACGACATCAGCACCGTCATCCCCGACATCACCCGTCTATTCCGCAACCGCAGTGCGCAGAACCCCGAGTTCGTGTTCCTGGAAGATCAGGTTGAGCTGGCCGAGGAAGCTCGAGCCGTCAAGACCCTGCCGCTGAATGAGGCAGCTCGCATAGCGATGCGTGAAGAGCAGGAGCGCAAGGCCCTGGCAATCGAGAATCGCCGCCGTGCGGCCCTGGGGGAGGAGCCTCTCGCGGCTCTGCAAGAGGACTTCCTCGAGGAAGATGAAGAGCTTGATGAGGAGGCCGCCGATGCCGTTAACAAGCGCCCGGATGTCCTGCTCACCGAGGCCGGTAACGTGCTGGTGGACGCCCTCCTCCTGCGGCAACAGCGGTTTGCCCAGCACAGCCCCCTGGCGGGTCAAGAGAAATAGGAACCAGGTTCAGCCGGCCGGGCATGGCGGCAGGGAAACCATGGCTTGGCCACAGGAAGTGCCCCGTCTACCCCCTGCGACCTGCGGTCAGTGTAGCGTCCGATGATCTACTCCCGCTTCCGGTACAGGATACTGTCGGTTTGCGTACTGCTCGTCACGCTGCTTGCCCTGTTGCTCAGCGGCGAGCATGTGGCCATGTTGGCGATCTGGTGGCCCTGGTCCGGCAGCATGGTTTCCAACAGTTTGTCGCACGCCGACAAGGTGATCCATGCGGCGCTGTTTGCAGCTTGCGGCTACTTCATCGTACTGGGATGGTTGACGCGCACGGTCCAGCTGCTGCCGCTCTATCTGGCCTTGCTGATCCTGGGAGGGTGCACCGAATGGTTGCAGGCCCAGATACCCGGGCGCGGCCCTGACCCCTGGGATCTCGTCGCGGACGCCGTTGGCGCTGCACTGGGTGTGGCGTCGGGCCTGCTGAGGCTCAGATACCTTTTGTCCAGATAAAAACGCGCTGAAAACATAGCACCTTGCATTGTGGGAAGCAAACACGCCTTGTGCTGTGCTGCCTGCGAGGAACAGGTAACCTCGGCCCATGTCGATCAGGGGATTTCTTCCGAACGGTGGTTGACGAGAATAACCCGGGCCGGGTCCTCCGGTCTGCCTCTGCAGTACAGAAAAACATGGCGACCAGGCATGGATTGGATCGAAGTCGCGGGGAATGTTCTACCGGCAATTCGTCTGGATGACGAGCTCCGCGTTGTTTCAATGTCACCGGCAGCGCTGCGCCTCGCGGGGGTTAGCCGTGAACAGGCTCAGGGCAGCACCCTGTCGGAACTCGCCCAGCGCGAGGAATTGCTGGCCGTTCTGCCGCCCGGCTGGCGTCGCTCCAGCAATCTCATGGCGCGACACGCTGTATTCGGCGTGCTTGAGGATACGGCACGCCTGTATGGCAATGCCATGGCCTGGGTCTGGCTCCTCACACCCCTGGGCAGACTGTATCGCAGCGCAGTGAACGTGGTTAAGCTTGAGCACGGCTTTCTGGCCTATGTCGCCAACGTCGAGGACCACTTTTCCTGCACTCTGGTGCAGGCGGACCAGACGGGAAAAATGATCGATTCGCAGGGCACCGAGTGGACCTTCGAGACCATCAGCCTGTTCGAGGATTTCATCAGGGGCAACACGCTCGAGCAGATGGCCACCAACCACCGTATTCCCCCGAGTCGGGTACGGGCAATATTGGACGATCTGGCGACAAGCAAGAGCTACAACACCGCGGGCGCCCTGCGCACCTCTGCCTATCGTTGCTACGCAGACGAAGTGGTGCCGGTGCGGCAGGCAATATTTCCCGTAATGTCGGATGAACTGCCGGATTTTCCTCGCAGCGACGAGCGGCGACGATAGGGCAATATCCCTTCCGGGCTTAAGGTTCCGCGCCCGTTTGTGCTAACCTCCCCCCACAAGATTGTCGACCCCCGACTTGCGCCCAGGTAATGAATGCAGCCCTTCTCTCAGGCATGTGAAAACAACAAGCAGCCGATACTGGATCATCTGAAGGAGATTTTCAGCGCACCCGGGCTGGTTCTGGAGATTGGCAGCGGTACCGGACAGCATGCCGAGTTCCTGGCTGCCCGGCTGCAGCATTTGCAGTGGCAGCCAACGGATCACCCCGCGGCGCTTGGCGGCTGCGAGGAACGTCTGCGGGCGGCTGCGCTGG
>JBLRXF010000103.1:0-9326 GCA_047920875.1 Haliea sp.
CGAACAGCCCGGCGCAGCCGCCGCCATCATCCACAGCCTGCAGCAGCACGGGCTGGACTGGGATGGCGACATTCTCTGGCAGAGCCGGCGCAGCCACGCCTACGACGCCGCCCTCGCTGCACTGGACGCCGGCGGCCACCTGTTTGCCTGCAGCTGCAGCCGCCGCGAACTGGGGCCTGAGGGCGCCTGCCGGCGCGACTGCCGCCATCGGCAGGCCCCCGGCAACATTCCGAGCGCGCTGCGGGTCGCGGTACCTACTGACTTCGAGAGCGCCTGGCAGGACCCCTGGCAGGGCCCCCAGCACTGGCTCCTGGGGCAGCAGCTCACGGATTTTGTCGTGCGCCGCAAGGACGGCCTCTACGCCTATCAGCTTGCGGTCGTCGTGGACGATGCCTACCAGGGCATCAGCGACGTGGTGCGCGGCGCCGACCTGCTGGATTCAACCCCGCGCCAGCATCTGTTACAGACGCTGCTGGGATACCCGCACCCGCGCTATGCCCACATTCCAGTCCTCGCCGACAGCCAGGGCCAGAAACTCAGCAAGCAGAACCTGGCGCCGGCGCTGGACGATGCCGCGGCGCCCGGGAACCTGCGCCTGGCCCTGCACTATCTCGGGCAGCCGTCACCACCGTCGAGGCTGCACAGCGCCACCGCACTGCTGGGCTTCGCCCTCGAGCACTGGTCGCCCTCGTGCCTGCCACGGGCGGCGGCGGTGAGCGCTGGCCACTGACGCTTTACCCGCTGACGGCGCTTCAGTAGTATCCATGGCCACGGCAGCCGGGGGCACCCACCATGTACATCAACCGAGCCCTGCTCCTGCTCATGGGGCTGGCTTTCATCTTCATGCCAGCTATCCAGGAGTGGCTCTGGGCCCCGGACTCGGGCTGGTACCGGCCCTTCCTGCTCTGGCTGGCGGCGATTTTCGCCGCCTGGTGGAACCAGTTCCGCAGGTATCCGGATGAGCTTTAGCCTGCCGGAAATCCTGCTGGCCATCATCGCCTATCTGCTCGTGCTGTTTCTGGTGGCTCACTTGGCGGAGCGCGGGATTCTGCCCCGGGCGGTGACCCATCACCCGGCAACCTACGTGCTGTCACTGGCAGTCATCGCCGGTGCCATGGCCAGCAACGCCATCTTCGAGCTGGCCTACCGCTATGGCTACGGCTACCTGCTCTACTACGTCGGTGTGGTGCTCATGTTTCTGGTCGCCACCCTGCTGTTGCTGCCCCTGCTGCGCCTGTGCCGGGTCTACCAGCTGGCATCGCTGGCGGATGTGCTGACCTTTCGCTTTCGCAGCCACCTGGTGGGTGCCGCTGTCACCCTGGCCATGTGTCTGACGCTCATGCCGCTGCTCGCCCTGCAGATTCAGGCGGTGGCAGACAGCATTCATATCCTCGCCGGCGCACCGGACCGGCTGATGCCCGCGGCGCAGCGCCAGGACACCCTCGCGCTGATTTTCTGCGTGATTATCATCGTCTTTGCCATCCTCTTTGGCACCCGCAACCTGACCTCCGAGCGCCGCAATATTGGCCTGGTGACGGCGGTGGCCTTCGAATCCCTGGTCAAGCTGGCGGCCATGCTGGCCATGATGTGGATTGCAGTGAGCGAGGTCTTCGGGGGGTTTGCCGGGCTGGACAGCTGGCTTGCAGCCACCCCGGCGGCTCAGGCCGTCATCGAGCAGCCGGTTGCAGGGGACGCGGCCAGGGTGCTGCTGCTGGTATTCTTCGCCGGTGCCGTCTGCATGCCGCACATTTTCCATATGGCCTTCGCCGAGAACAAGGAGTCCCAGGATCTGCGCGCTGCCAGCTGGGGCCTGCCCCTGTACCTGCTGCTCCTGGCCCTGCCGGTACTACCCCTGGCCTGGGCCGGCATGCGGCTGGAGCATGACCTGCCAGCGGCCTACACCGGCCTCGCCATTGGCATTGGCCTGGAGTCGCCGGGCTTTGCCGCACTGGCCTTCGTTGCCGGCCTCTCCGCCGCCAGCACCGCCATTATCGTCGCCACCCTGGCGCTGGCGAACATGTGCCTGAACCATCTCATCCTGCCGCGACAGCTGCTGCAGATTCGCACCGACCAGAGCCTTTACGACCAGCTGAAGTGGCTGCGGCGCGGCCTGATCACCCTGCTTATCGCCGCCGGCTACGGGTTTTTCATGGTGATCAATGGCAAACAGAGTCTGGCCCAGCTCGGCCTGGTCGCCTTTGCCGGCACGCTGCAATTCCTCCCGGGGATTGTCGCCACGCCCTACTGGGCGCGGGCCAATCGCAAGGGACTGATCAGCGGCCTGGTGGGCGGCCTGGCGGCCTGGTTTCTGCTCTTGCTGCTGCCCGCGTTGGGGATACCCCAGCCGGACTGGCTGGCGCTGGCAGCCGGGCAGTGGTTCACCAACACTGACAATGCCTGGGCGGTGGCCAGCCTGGCGGCCCTCGGGCTCAACCTGACCCTGTTCATCAGCGTCTCGCTGCTGTCAGACACCAGCGAGGAGGAACGGGTGGCAGCGGAGATCTGTTCCATGGACGTGCTCAACCGCCCCTCGCGCCGGACCCTCACCGTGCAGAGCGCGGGTGAATTCCGCGAACGCCTGTCGGTATCACTGGGCGAGGCCACCGCCCGCTCGGAGGTGGCCCGGGCGCTGGAGGAATTGCAATTTGATGAAAGCGAGATTCGCCCCTACGCCCTGCGCCGCCTGCGCAGCCGCATCGAGGCAAACCTCTCCGGGCTGCTGGGGCCGGCGGTGGCCTTCAGCATTGTCAACCGCTGCATCCCCTTCGCCGCCAAGCCCGGCGGCAGCACGGAGGATATTTTCCTGATCGAACGCCGGCTGGATCAGGCCGGCGGCCAGTTTACCGGCCTGGCGGCGGAGCTGGACAACCTGCGCCGGCACTACCGCCAGACCCTGGACAACCTGCCCATTGGCGTCTGCTCCCTGGCACCCGACGGCGAGCTGCTGCTGTGGAATCGCAGCATGCAGCGGATTACGGATATCCCCTCCTCCGCGGTGCTCGGATCGGTACTGGATTCCCTGCCGACGCCCTGGCGCCAGGTTATCGCCAATTTCCTGCGCGAGGACGCGGACACCATTCTCAAGCGCGAAGTCGCCCTGGGCGAAGGGACTTCCCGCTGGATCAGCCTGCACAAGGCCAGTGCCGGCGGCGACCCGGATGGAGACCAGATCGTGCTGATCGAGGACATCTCCGACTACGAGCGGCTTGAACAGGAGCTTCTGCACAGCGAACGCCTGGCCTCGATTGGCCGCCTGGCGGCCGGTGTGGCCCATGAGATTGGCAACCCCATCACCGGCATCGCCTGCCTGGCGCAAAATCTCGAGTTTGTTGACGATCCCGCCGAAGTACAGGAAACCGCCAGGGACATTCTGAAACAGACCGGGCGGGTCAGCCGTATCGTCGACTCACTGGTCAATTTCTCACATGCGGGCTCCGGCGCGGGTGACACCCACCTCGAACCCTGCAATCTGGCCGACTGCGTCGACGAGGCCATCCACCTGCTGCAGCTGGACCATCAGGCCAAACCACTGCAATTCGACAACCACTGCGACCGCGAGCTGCTGGTACTGGCCGATGCCCAGCGTCTGCTGCAGGTCTTCGTCAACCTGCTGGGCAATGCCCGCGACGCCAGCGAGCCGGGGGGGCGGGTGCAGGTCAGCGCCAGCAGCAGCGGCGGGGGCACGGCGACGATCGACGTCGAGGATGAGGGCACCGGCATACCCGCAGAGCAGCAGAGCCAGGTTTTTGAGCCGTTCTTTACCACCAAGGATCCCGGCGAGGGCACCGGCCTGGGCCTCGCACTGGTCTACAGCATCATGGATGACATGGGTGGCAGCGTCCAGATACAGAGCCCCATAGGGCCGCCCGAGCGCCCCGGCACCCGGCTCACACTGCAATTGCCGCTGAGCAACTACGGTAACGAATTCCGGGTGTAACCAGGGGTGACAGATACAAGCCCCTGTTCTGACTGGAAAAAGAATTCACACAAGGGTATGTTGTGTATTCTGCGTCCGAGAGGTAACACTGCATGCAACAGATTCTGGTGGTGGAAGACGAGTCGGTTATCAGGACCGCGCTGCGGCGCCTGCTGGAGCGCCACGATTATCAGGTCGCGGAGGCCGCCTCGGTACAGGAAGCCGAATCCAAGCACAGTCTGACCGATTTCGACCTGATCATCTCTGACCTGCGTCTGCCCGGCGCGCCGGGTACCGATCTGATCAAGAAGGCCGGCGATGTGCCGGTACTGATCATGACCAGCTACGCCAGCCTGCGCTCGGCGGTGGACTCCATGCGCATGGGCGCCGTCGACTACATCGCCAAGCCCTTTGATCACGGTGACATGGTCGCTGCGGTGGAGCGGATCATCGCCGATCACCCCACCAGCAAGGGAGCCCCCGCAGCCGGAGGCAGCGCTGCCACACGGGTCACCGGCATCATCGGCAACTGCCCGGCGATGGTCACCCTGTCCGAACACATTCGCAAAGTCTCGCCAACGGACTCCACGGTGCTGGTCCTGGGGGAAACCGGCACCGGCAAGGAACTGGTGGCCCGCAGCGTGCACCAGCACAGCAAGCGGGTCGACAAGACCCTGATCTGCGTCAACTGCGCCGCCATTCCCGACACCCTGATTGAATCGGAACTGTTCGGCTACGAAAAGGGCGCCTTCACCGGCGCCAATGCCAGCCGCATGGGCCTGATCGAAGCCGCCGACGGCGGCACCCTGTTCCTGGACGAAATCGGCGAACTGCCGATGGAGGCGCAGGCGCGGCTGCTGCGCTTTATCCAGGAGGGGGAGATTCGCCGCATCGGCTCAGTGCACTCGCGCAAGGTCAATGTGCGCCTGATCTGCGCCACCCACCGCAATCTGCACCTGCTCTCGGCGGAAGGGCTGTTCCGGCAGGATCTGTACTACCGCATCAACGTGCTGCGCCTGCAGCTGCCGCCCCTGCGCGAGCGCGGCAAGGATATCCTGCACCTGGCGGAGAAGATGCTGCAGGTCCAGGTCGAGCGGCTGGGCAAGGGCAGCATGGAGCTTTCACCCCGCGCCATCCAGGCCATCACCACCTACCAGTGGCCGGGCAACGTGCGGGAGCTGGAGCATGCCATCGAGCGCGCGGTGGTACTGTCGGAAACCAGTGAAATAGACAACGAGGCCCTGGGCATAGATCTGGAGCTGGTAAATATCAACCGCATTCGCGGACACGGCAGCCACGGCATCCAGGCCCCCGTCCTGCACACGCCGCGCAGCATCACCTCCGATCCCAACGAGGATCTGTCCCTGGAGGACTACTTCCAGCGCTTCGTGCTGGAGCACCAGGACTCCATGAGCGAAACCGAACTGGCACAGAAGCTGGGCATCAGCCGCAAGTGCCTGTGGGAGCGCCGTCAACGCTTCGAGATCCCGCGCAAGAAAAGCTCGGCCAGCAGCGGCCGCCGCCGGAAAGCCGCATCCTGAGCGTTACCCCCTTCGGTCGCTGTAACATCGGGGGGAGTAGAAGCGTAACAACTAACGGGAATTAGGCTGGGCGAAAATCGTTGGTTTTTAGATAACCTTATGTTTTTAAACAATTATTTTGTTTCTGGCACGGGCTCTGCATTATTCAGGGAGGCAGCAAGAATAAAAATAACACCACGCCGCAATAAAAATAACAGAGCAACTATGGACCTGGACGGGGAAGAACTCTTCCCCCTCAATTTCAGGCCAGACGGCTACCAGAACAACAATAGCATTGCCCGCATAACAATAAAGATCAGCTGAGACCTGGATGGGGAAGACATCTGTTTTCCCCGTCACTTACTCCCGATCATCTCCCCACACACCGAAAACGGACCATTGTGCTAAACTGCGCCCTGTTTTTCGTCTCGTACAAGGCAACCATCGCTTGAAGGTCATACCCAGGGATCAGCACTGCATATCCCGCAAGAACATCAGTGACGGCGCACTGAAAGTCATGGCGCGGCTGCGCAGCAGCGGGCACCAGGCCTACCTTGTCGGGGGCGCCGTGCGCGACCTGTTGCTGGGCGGCCATCCCAAGGACTTCGATGTCGCCACCGACGCCACCCCCGAGGAAGTGCACGGGATCTTCCGCAATTCGCGCATCATCGGCCGGCGCTTCCGCATCGTCCACGTGCGCTTCGGGCGCGAAGTCATCGAGGTCACCACCTTTCGCGGCCACCATGACAGTGAACCGGAATCCGGCCGCGGCAAGGCCTCGCACCAGTCCGACCAGGGCCTGCTGCTGCGCGACAACGTCTTCGGGACGCTGGAGGAGGACGCGGTCCGCCGCGACCTCACGGTCAACGCCCTCTACTACGATGCCGCCAGCTTCGCGGTCTACGACCACGTGCACGGCATGGAGGATCTGCAGCATCGCACGGTGTGCATAATCGGGGATCCGGAGGTTCGCTTCCGCGAAGATCCCGTGCGCATGCTGCGGGCGGCCCGGTTTGCGGCCAAGCTGGAATTCGCCATCGACGCCGACACGGCGGCCGCTATTCCGCGCTGTGCCCATCTGCTGCGCGAAATCCCCTCCGCGCGCCTGTTCGACGAGTTTCTCAAGCTTTTCTTTTCCGGCTACGCCGAGCGCACCCTGCAGCAGCTGCTGGAGAACGATCTGCTGCGCTACCTGTTCCCCGACAGCGACTACGAGCTGCGTCAGGACGGCGTGGCCCTGGCCCTGGTCCAGGCTGCGATGCGCAGCACCGATCAGCGCATCCAGGCCGACAAGTCGGTCACTCCGGCGTTCCTGCTGGCCGCCCTGCTCTGGCCTGTGACCGACCGGCTCGCGGCGCAGCTGCGCGAGCGCGGCGACCCGCCCATGACGGCGATGCACAGCGCCGCGCAGCAGGTGATCGCCAGCGCTCTGCAGACCCTGGCCATTCCCCGCCGCTTCAGCATGCCGATGCGCGAGATCTGGGAGTTCCAGCTGCGACTGCAGCGGGGCAATAGCCGCAAGGCGCGCGAGCTGCTGCAGAACCGGCGCTTCCGCGCTGCCTACGATTTCCTGCTGTTGCGGGAAGAGGCCGGCGAAGAAACCGGGGATGTCGGGGCATTCTGGACCGAGCTCCAGAGCCTGCCGGAAAACCAGAATCTGCCGATCATTGATACCGGCAGTGAAGAGGCGGGCGACGGTCCAGGTGGCCGTCCGCGCCGGCGGCGCCCGCGCAAGCGCCGTCCCGCAACGTCCTGATGCCGGTCGCCTACATCGCGCTGGGCAGCAACCTCGAAGATCCCGCACGGCAGCTGCAGGCTGCCTGCGACGCACTGGCGAGAGAGGCCGCAATCCGCATCTGCGGCGGCTCCTCGGTGGTGCGCAGCGCCGCCGTGGGCCCCGGCCAGCAGCCCGACTACCTCAACGCCGTGGTGGCCGTCAGCACCGCGCTGGCCGCAGAGGCGCTGCTGGATCGACTGCAGGCGATAGAACAGGCTCAGGGCCGGGAGCGCAGCGTGCGCTGGGGCCCGCGCACGCTGGATCTGGACCTCCTGCTGTACGGCGAGCAACAGATCCGCTCGCCCAGGCTACAGGTGCCGCACCCGGCCATGGCGCAGCGCCACTTCGTCCTTTATCCTCTCGCTGAACTGTGTCCTCCCGACTTTGTGCTGCCCTCCGGGGAGACACTCGCGGCCCTGCTGTCCCGCTGCCCTGCGGAGGGGCTCGCAGACAGCGGCATCTCACTCAACTATCACCTGCAGCAGTGAACGGAGCTCCGGCCTTGAACGCAGACAAGCCGCCGAACGGCGTTGACCTGAAAGGCCGTACCCCGCCGCCGTACATCGCTGTGGAAGGCCCGATCGGCGTCGGCAAGACCACCCTGGCCCGGCGCCTGGCCGCCACCTTTGGCCATGAGACCCTGCTGGAGGAAGCTGACCACAATCCCTTCCTGGAACGCTTCTACCGCAACCGCCGCCAGGCGGCGCTGGCCACCCAGCTGTTCTTCCTGTTCCAGCGGGCGCAGAAAATCGAGGATCTGCGGCAGAAAGACATCTTCGCAGCCCTGCGGGTGGCCGATTTCCTGATCGAGAAAGATCCGCTGTTCGCCCGCGTCAATCTCGACAGCGACGAATACCAGCTCTACCAGAAAGTGTATCAGCAGCTGCTTATCGAGCCGCCGCGACCGGACCTCGTGGTGTACCTGCAGGCACCCACCGATGTGCTGCTGGAGCGCATCAATGCCCGCGGGATCGCCCACGAAAAAGCCATTGAACACGACTACCTGGAACGCCTGAACGAAGTGTACAGTGAGTTTTTTCTGTATTACGATGAAGCTCCACTACTTATCGTCAATGCCAGCGAGATCGATCTCGCCAACGATGATCAGGATTATCGGCATCTGGTCGACTACCTGCTGGACATCCGCAGCGGCCGCCACTACTTCAATCCCACGTTCTTTGGATAATGCGACGCATGGGCAAGATCACCATCAGCACCCTGAACAAATTGAAGGCGGCGGGAGAGAAATTCGTCTGCATTACGGCCTATGACGCCACCTTCGCCCGTCTGGTCTCGGAAGCGGGCGCAGAAACCATTCTCATCGGCGACTCCCTGGGCATGGTCTTGCAGGGTCACGACAGCACCATCCCGGTCACCGTGGATCACATGGTCTATCACACCGAGTGCGTCTGCCGCGGCGGCCCCGAATCCCTGGTCATAGCCGACCTGCCCTTCATGGGCCACGCCACCCCTGAGGTCACCATGATCAATGCTGCGCGGCTGATGCGCGCAGGGGCGCAAATGGTGAAGATCGAAGGCGGCACCTGGCTATCCGATACCATTTCCATGCTGGTCGAGCGCGGCATACCCGTCTGCGCGCACCTGGGCCTGACCCCACAATCGGTCAACGCCATCGGCGGCTTCAGGGTACAGGGGCGCACCCCCAAGGAAGCGAAGTCGATCCTCGCCGATGCGGTGGAAATCCAGGATGCCGGCGCCAGCCTGCTGGTGCTGGAATGTGTACCCGCGCACCTGGCCACCGACATCAGCGAGAAGCTGGATATCCCGGTGATTGGTATCGGTGCGGGCCCCGGCACCGACGCCCAGGTTCTGGTCATGCACGATTTGCTGGGGCTATCCAGCCACAGCGCTCGCTTCGTGCAGAATTTCATGCAGGGCAATGACAGCATTCAGGCGGCGCTGCAGGCGTTTGTCGCCGCGGTCAAATCCGGCGCCTATCCCCGCGACGAACACACCTACACCTAGGAGTTTGTCGGACTCATAACTGCCATTCTGGTAAAATGGCGTCAGCAGAATCATAGCGGAGATCACAAATAACATGTCAGATAGATTTGCGCCGATTGACCGCAGCACGCCTCACCTGTTTCCGCCC
>JBLRXF010000104.1:0-9279 GCA_047920875.1 Haliea sp.
CTCGGCGGTATTCGAACTTGTCCACCGCCTTCATCAGGCCGATATTGCCCTCCTGGATCAGGTCCAGGAACTGGAGGCCGCGGTTGGTGTATTTCTTGGCGATGGAGATGACCAGGCGCAGGTTGGCCTCGACCATTTCCTTCTTGGCGCGGCGGGCCCGGGCTTCGCCCATGGACATGCGGCGGTTGATTTCCTTGATCTCAAATACGGACAGGCCGCACTGCTCTTCTACCGCTATGATGCGCCGCTGCAGGCGAGTGATGATTTCTTTTTGCGCACTCAGCTTCGCAACGTAATCCTTCTTGCCCTTGGTCTGCCGGGTGATCCATTGGACGTCGGCTTCGGCGCCCTGGAAGGAGGTGATGAAGTCCTTGCGCGGCATGCCACAATCGCGGATTGCGATCGTCATGATCTGGCGTTCCTGGTCGCGCACGGAGGCCAGAACCTGACGAGGCTTGTCCATCAGAGGATCGAACACGCGGGGAGTCAGCTTGAAAAACTTGAACAGTTCGCCCAGTTTTTCCATCTCTTTGATGGTGGCTTTATCGCTGCGGCCGTTGGCAGCGATGGCTTTCTCGGTCTTGACAAACTGGCGCTTGAGAGCGGTAAAACGTTTCTTTGCTTCCACCGGATCGGGACCCGATTCGGTTTCTTCATCGGAGTTGTCGTGCTCCGCGGCCTCGGCTACTTCTGCGGCTGAGGGCACGTGCTCGGCGGGGTCCAGGTAGCCGATAATGACATCGCCCAGGCGGCGCTCTTCATTCACTACCTGTTCATATTCGTCCAGCACCTGCTTGACTGCGCCAGGGTAGTGGGCGAGAGCCGCCATCAGTTCGCGGATGCCTTCCTCAATGCGCTTGGCGATGACGATCTCGCCTTCCCGGGTCAGCAGTTCCACAGTGCCCATTTCGCGCATATACATGCGCACCGGGTCGGTGGTACGGCCGGCTTCGGTTTCGACAGCGGCGAGAGCGGCGGCGGCTTCGGCGGCGGCGATGTCGTCGGCGGCGCTGTCGCCCTCGGCCATCAACAGTTCATCGGCATCCGGGGCGACTTCAAACACCTGGATACCCATGTCGTTGATCATCTGAATGATGTCTTCGACCTGATCCGGATCGGAGATGTCCTCCGGCAGGTGATCATTGACCTCGGCATAGGTCAGGTACCCCTGATCCTTGCCGCGGGCGATAAGATCCTTGAGCCGGGACTGTTGGTGGGCGACATTGGTCATTCAGCGGACACCTTCGAATAAAAAGCAAAAAAAATTTAGCCGGCGATTATAACCGATAAATCAGTGACTTAACCAGACCAATCCCCGGCAATTTAACGGCTTCTGATCCAGCTGGCGCCTGCCGTGCAACGCCGCCCATTCTTTATATGGGGCCTGTGACTGCCTGTTACAAGCTGCATGTCTGGATGCCGTCGGAGTGGCGGTGAATTGACTCAGGAATTGCGCTTGTTACGGGCCTCGTCCATACGCTGCTTCTGCTGTAGCAGGTCTTTCAGCCTCTGCTTTTCCGCATCGCTCATGTCAGCGTAGTTGGTGGCTTTCAGTTTGTCGACCTGGGCAAACAATTGGCTGCGTTGGGGTAGCTGCGCAAGCGCAGCGAGGGTGTCGCGGAACTGTTGTTCTATGCCTGCACGCGGAATCAGTCGCTCCTGGCCCGCCAGCCGCCCCAGCAGCTCTCCCTCGGGGGTTCCGTACCAGTGCCCGAGCAGCATGGCCGTGTTGGAGTCGGGGCGCCGTTGCAGCAGAGCCAGCAAATCCCGCAGCAGCACCACATCGTCGCCCTCCAGAGTGGCCAGCGGTTCCGGGTCGACCCGGGTAGCCATTTCCGGCTGGTGCAACAGCAAGGCGATGGCGGCCTGCGCGAGATTGGAGTAGCCCGCCCGGGCTCGCTCGCTGACGGCTCGCTGGCGTGGCGCGGGTTGGCCTGTCTGTTGCCATTCGGCGGGCGGCTCGGCAGCCGCAACAGGCAGCGGGGGTGCTTCCAGGTGCATCAGTTCGGCGACGCTGAGGCCCGTGCGCTCGGCGAGGGCACGGAACATCAGCTGCCGGAAAACGCCGTCCGGTAATTGACGTATGTAAGGCAGTGTCAGTTTGCTGAGACGGGCGCGACCGTCCAGGGTGCTGGTGTCCAGACCCGCGCCCGCCACATCGAAGAGGAAAGTTTCCAGCGGTGTCGCGCCGGTGACCAGCTCGCGGAAACCCTCTGCGCCCAGTTTGCGCACCAGCGTGTCGGGGTCCTCGCCCTCGGCCAGGAACAGGAACCTCGCCTGGCGCCCGTCTTGCATGCACGGCAGGGCAGCTTCCAGGGCCCGCACGGCGGCCTTGCGTCCGGCTTCATCTCCGTCAAAGCAGAACACGACTTCCGATGTCAGCCGGTACAGGCGTTCCAGGTGGGTCTGGCTGGTGGCAGTGCCCAGGGTCGCAGTGGCATTGCTGATGCCGTGCTGGGCCAGGGCGATTACGTCCATGTAGCCTTCCACAACCAGCACCCGGTCCAGCTTGCGGTTGGCCTTGCGGGCCTGGTAGAGGCCGTAGAGTTCGCGGCCTTTGGAGAACACGGGGGTTTCGGGAGAATTGAGGTATTTGGGCTTGTCGTCACCGAGCACCCTGCCACCAAAGGCGATTACCCGGCCGCGCTGGTCGCGAATGGGAAACACCACCCGGTCGCGAAAGCGGTCGTATGTCCGGCCGCCGTCGTTCTGCACCAGCATGCCGGCGTCCAGCAGCAGCTTGCGCTGGTGGTCATCCTGCCCCAGTGCCTGCATCAGGTTGTCCCAGCCGGGGGGTGCGAAGCCGAGGTCAAAATCCTTCGCGATCTGCCCGGTGAGCCCGCGCTGCTTGAGGTAGCTCACCGCGCGCTGTGCCTCGGGATGCGAGCGCAGCTGCTGTTGATAGAAACGGGCGGCCTGCTCCAGCAAGGTATACAGCGCCTTGTTGCTGTCTTCCCGCTGTGCCTTGGCGGCACCGCTGCGCGTTTCCTCCCGCGGAACTTCCAGGCCCAGGCTGCCGGCGAGGGTTGCCACCGCCTGGGGGAAGTCCAGGTTCTCGTAGTCCATGACAAAGCCGAGCGCGTTGCCACCGGCGCCGCAGCCAAAGCAGTAGTAGAACTGCTTGTCCGGGTTGACGCTGAAGGAGGGGGTTTTCTCGTCGTGAAAGGGGCAGCGGGCGCTGTAGTTCTTCCCGGTTTTCTTCAGTTTTACCCGCCGGTCGATGACCTCCACGATATCGACCCGATCAAGGAGATCGTCGAGGAACTTTTGCGGAATACGTCCAGCCATCAGGGGTGTCGGCAGAGCTCGATATGAGGCCGCTTATTGAAGCACGGAGTGGGGGTCTTGTCAGGGCCGGCGAGGTTTCTTGTCCGGGCCGCCGGCGTGGTCAGGCGGTGAGGCGGGCCTTGACCAGCTTGCTGACGGCGCCGATATCGGCCCGGCCCTGCAGTTTGGGTTTGAGCTCGGCCATGACCGTGCCCATCGCCTGCATCCCGGAGCCGCCAGCGGCCGCTATGGCGGCGTCGACCATGGCTTCCAGCTCGGCATCGCTTAACTGGGCGGGGAGGAATTCCTGGATGACGGCGATCTCGCGGTCTTCCTGAGCTGCGAGTTCCTTGCGGCCGGCGGCCTGGTACTGCTGGGCGGAATCGCGGCGCTGCTTGATCATCTTGTCGAGAACGACCAGGACGCGGGCGTCATCAAGTTCTATGCGCTCGTCCACTTCAATGCGTTTGAACTCCGACTGGATCAGTCGGATGGTGCCGAGCCGGTCTTTATCTCGCGCCTTCATGGCCGCTTTCATCGCGGCTTTGATAGTTTCGGTCAGCGGGAGATTGCTCACGAGGAGCTGGCCCTAGTAGAGACGGACGCGCTTGCGGTTGTCCCGGGACAGTTTCTTCAGATGGCGCTTCACCGCGGCAGCGGCGGCGCGCTTGCGCGTGGTGGTGGGCTTCTCGTAATGTTCGCGCTTGCGGACTTCAGCCAGCACGCCGGCTTTCTCGCAGGAGCGCTTGAAGCGGCGCAGGGCAACGTCGAAAGGCTCGTTTTCTTTTACCTTGATATGCGGCATTAATTCTTTACCCGTTTCAGTAAGTAGTGCACCAGTGGCCCGCTGCGGCAACCAGAGCTTTAAAAGGTCGCGCATTCTATACCCAGTTGGCGCCATTTGCAAAGCATTGTAGGGGCCTTGCAGGACCATTGTGGGAGCCCACTCTGTGGGCGATCGCCCGCGGAGCGGGCTCCTGCAGGCGGAGTGGGCTCCCACGTGCTTCGGGCGGGGGAAGCCGCTATGATGCGATCCTCGCAAGCAATGATGATGACGATGCTGATTCTGGGCCTGGAAACTTCCTGCGATGAGACCGGCGTGGCGATCTATGACACCGGCCGCGGCCTGCTGGCGCATGCCCTGTTCAGCCAGGTGGATATTCACGTGGAATACGGCGGCGTGGTGCCGGAGCTGGCTTCCCGCGATCACATCCGCAAGGCCCTGCCGCTGTTGCAGCAGGTCCTTGATGACGCGGGCGTAGAGCCCGCTGCCCTGGATGGCGTTGCCTACACCGCCGGCCCCGGCCTGGTTGGGGCGTTGATGGTGGGTGCCACCCTGGCGCAGTCCCTCGCCTGGGCCTGGGGTGTCCCGGCCCTGGGCGTACACCATATGGAAGGACATCTGCTGGCGCCGATGCTGGAAGCCGAGCACCCGGAGTTTCCCTTTGTGGCCCTGCTGGTATCCGGCGGTCACACCCAGCTGGTGCGGGTAGACGGCATTGGCCAGTACCAGCTCTTGGGTGAATCCCTGGACGACGCCGCCGGCGAGGCCTTCGACAAGGCGGCGAAGATGCTGGGTCTGCCCTATCCCGGAGGCCCGCATATCGCCCGGCTGGCGGAATCCGGCGACCCGGCGCGTTTCGACTTTCCCCGGCCCATGGTCAACCGTCCCGGGCTGGACTTCAGCTTCAGCGGCCTCAAGACCTATACCCTCAACACGGTGACTGCCTGTCGCGAGGAATCCGGCCTCACCGAGCAGGACAAATGCGATATCGCCCGCGCCTTTGAAGAGGCAGTCGTGGCAACCCTGGTGATCAAGTGCCGTCGGGCGCTGGAGCAGGAGAGCCTGCAGACCCTGGTGATGGCGGGCGGCGTCAGCGCCAACCGCAACCTCCGGGCCCGGCTGCAGAAGGACCTGGGCAAGTTGGGGGCGAAGGTGTTCTACCCGGCGCCGGAATTCTGCACCGATAACGGCGCCATGATCGCCTATGCCGGCGCCCAGCGCCTTCTGGCTGGCCAGCACGACGGCCCTGAAACCACAGTGCGTCCGCGCTGGCCGATGACCGAACTACCGCCGCTGCAGCGTTGACACCTGGTGGTCAGGCCGGGGCGATAGGCTGTGGTCGGCTGAACAGGAAACCCTGCAGCAGGCTGATCTCCAGTTCGGCGCAGAAGTCCGCTTCCTCGCGGGTCTCGATGCCCTCCGCCAGGGTTTCGATGCCGAAGCCGTGGATGAGTCCGGTCAAGGCCGCCAGCAGCTGATACTTGCTGCTGTCCCGGCTGCTCAGGCCCTGCACCAGCCCCATGTCGAACTTCAGGTAGTCCGAGGGCACCTCAGCCAGCTCCAGCAGCCTCGCCTGGCCGGCACCGAAGTCATCGTAGGCGAGGTCTACGTCCAGCGCGCGCAGGGTCCGCTTGACCTCCGCCATGACGTCAAGGTCAGTGACCGCCGCTTCGTGCACCTCGAACACCAGCCTCAGTTCCGGATGCAGCTTGCGCAGGCGGGTCATCTCCGCCATCAAGCCGTCCATGTCCCGACACTCGGCGGGGTGGTTGTTGAAGAACAGCGGCGCGCGGATGCCCGCGGCGCTGGCCTGGGCAAAGGAGCGGCGGCGCAGCAGCTGGCTCAGCTCCACATCCTTGCCCAGTGATGTCGCCAGGGCGAACATCTGGCCGGGGCCGTTCTGGAGGTCCGGGTGGGTGCTGCGGCCCAGTAGCTCATAGCCGAATATGTCGCCATTGGGTCGCACCAGTGCCTGCATGTAGCCCGTAACCTGTTCCCGCTCCAGTAATTCCAGAAAGGCGGCCGTCTCCAGCGGAAAATTGGTGACGAATACGCCTTCCTGCTTGACCTCGGTCTCCGGGCTGTAGGGGTCGGGCGCCGGTGCTGCCGCGGCCTGCGCCCGGCGCAGGCGAAACTCGTGATCAGCGAAGTGGATAACATCCCCCGGCCGCAGCTGCCGCGGCTCCTCCAGGCGGCTGCGATTGACGTAGGTGCCGTTGGTGCTGCCCAGGTCCTCAAGCCACAGGCTCCCGTTCTGCCAGCTGAAGCGGGCGTGCTGGCGCGACAGGCGGCCCACATCCAGCGGTAGGGTGCAGTCCGCCGCGCGGCCGACGGTGGCGGGCAGTTGCCGCAGATCAATGCGCCGTGGCAGGTGTTCCTGACCAGAAGAGGATTCGAGGTAGAAGCCGGGCATATCCATGGGGTGTCCGCCTGTTTTTGTTGTTGGCCAATGAATAGTAGAGCTTGCGGGCCAGTTTGGGAAACGGCCGTGCCGGTACTGCGGCCATTACTGACAGCAGCTGGCCTTGACCGCAACGATGCCAGTATCATGCGAACCCCAGCCACAGGTAGCCCCTTCATGCCGAACACCGCTCCCGACACCTCCACGCCCCCGGTAAGGCGCCCGAGTTGATGGACATCGTATTCATTCGCGAGCTGCGCGCCGACGCGGTGATCGGTGTCTACGACTGGGAGCGCTCTATCCGCCAGACCCTGGTGCTGGATCTTGAGATGGCCTGGGACAACCGGCCGGCGGCGGCCGGTGATGCCATCGAGCACGCCCTGGATTACGCGGCGGTCTCGAGCCGGCTGGTCAGCTATATAGAAAGCAGCAGCTATCAACTGCTTGAAGCCCTGGCCGAAGATCTGGCGGCGCTGGTGCTGGGGGAGTTCGGCGTGCCCTGGTTGCGCCTGCGTCTGTGCAAACCCGGTGCGGTGCAGCAGGCGCAGGACGTGGGCGTGCTGATCGAACGCGGCGTGAGGCCTGCGTGACTCGCGTTTACCTGGGCCTGGGCAGCAATATCGAGCGGGAGCGCTACCTTGTGGCGGGCCTTGATGCCCTGCAGCTGCTGTTTGGCGAGCTGGCGCTGTCGCCGGTCTACAACAGCCCCGCGATCGGCTTTGACGGCCAGCCGTTTCTGAACATGGCAGTCGGCGCCAACACCGATTTGCCTCTGGAGGAACTGGCCAGGCGGCTGCGGCATATCGAAACCGAGCACGGCCGACCCGCCAACGCGACCCGCTTTTCCGGACGGCAGCTGGACATCGACATTCTCACCTATGATGACCTGGTCGGGGAGTTTGCCGGGGTTACGGTGCCGCGGGGGGAAATCCTGGAAAATGCCTTCGTGCTGCGGCCTCTGGCCGAGCTTGCGCCCGAGGCGCGGCACCCGGTCGACGGGCGCAGCTACACTGAACTCTGGGCGGCTTTCGATCAGGGCAGCCAGCCCTTGAATCGGGTGGACTTCAGCTGGCGCGGGCGCTGGATTTCGCGGGCCGTCTAGCAGGCCGCAGCCCGGCTTCCATGGCCGCTACACCCCATCCTCATACGCGGCGCGGAAAGCATCCAGCAGTCGCACTTGCTCCGCCGCAATCGCGTCGCCGAGGGCCTTGCCGCTGATGCCCGCGGCCACAAAGGGCGCCGCAGTCACGGTTTGCGCCTCTTGCAGGGCCTGGCGCAGATACTCTGCCTGCGGGTAGGTCCGTTCCTCCAGGCCCGTGCGCCCGCGGGCATCCGCCTCGCAGGCCAGCAGGAACCCCTGGAACCGCTCTGGCTGGCGCAGGGCGCCGGTGGCGCGGAACAGTTTCAGCAGGGTCTTGCCGCGCAGCTCCCGGGCCCGGTGCACCAACAGATGAAACTCGCAGACCTGCAAGGCCAGGTCCCGGTGCTGGTTGGGCGCGCGCAGGCGCTCGCAGACCCGGCGCACCAGAGCCAGCCCGCGCTGTTCGTGGGCGATGTGGCGTGGCCACTCCGCTTCCGATGTCAGGCCCTTGCCGAGGTCGTGCAGCAGCGCGGCAAAGCGCACCTCTGTTGCCGGGCTCAGGCGCGCCGCCTGCTGCAGGACCAGCAGCGTATGCAGGCCGCTGTCGATTTCCGGGTGGTGCTCCGGCGGTTGCGGCACCCCGAACAGGGCCTCCAGCTCCGGCAGCAGTGCCTGCAGGGCGCCGCAATCGCGGAGCACGCTGATGAATACCTGCGGATCGCGCTCCCCGAGGGCGCGCTCCGTTTCCACCCAGACTCTTTCCGGGGCCAGGTGGGCCAGCTCGCCCTGGGCCACGATCTCCGTCATCAGGGCGATGGTTTCCGCGGCCACGCTAAAGCCCAGATGGGCGTAGCGTGCGGCGAAGCGGGCCGTGCGCAGCACCCGCAGCGGGTCCTCCACAAAAGCTGCGGAGACGTGCCGCAGCACCCGCTGCTGCAGGTCCCGCTGGCCGCCGTAGGGGTCGATAATGCTGCCGTCGCTGTCCCGGGCCATGGCATTGACGGTCAGGTCCCGCCGCAGCAGGTCCTCTTCCAGGGTGACCGCCGGGTCGCAGTGCACCGCAAAGCCGGTATAGCCGTGGCCCTGCTTGCGCTCGGTGCGGGCGAGGGCGTACTCGTCTTTGGTCTGCGGGTGCAGGAACACCGGAAAATCCTTGCCCACCTGGGTATAGCCTTCTGCCAGCATCTGCTCCGGAGTAGCGCCCACCACCACCCAGTCTCTCTCCGAAACAGGGTACTCAAGCAGAGCATCGCGGACCGCGCCGCCGACCAGGTAGGTTTTCATGGGCTGCATTGTACCGCCTGAACGCCGACTTTGAGCGCCGATTATGGCCGGACATGATGAGGTAGCGGGGGCTGACAGTAGGTACACTGCCAATGAATTCATGATTGAGTGAAGCCGTCATGCATGATGTAATAACAAAGTTATTACATACGGAGCTTTTTCCCATGCGCTCGACCATTCGCAAGATAGGCAATTCCCGCGGCGTACTGATTCCGGCGGCGCTGCTGGCCCAATGTGGCATCTCGGACCACATCAACCTGCGCGTGGAGGGTAACAGCATTGTGATTGAGCCGCTGCTGGAGGCCCGTGAAGGCTGGTTCCCGACGCCGCAGCCAGAGGGGGATGTAGACTTTTGGGCCGAGCTTCCCACCGATTCAGACTGTGAGGACTGGGCGTGGTGAGCCGGCATGCAGCCATTAATCGAGGCGAAGTCTACTGGGTGAATCTCGATCCGACTGTGGG
>JBLRXF010000105.1:0-9230 GCA_047920875.1 Haliea sp.
TGAGGCAGCTGTGAGTCCTTTGGGATCCCTGCCGACACCCGGGGGCCGGCGCGTCATCGTGGTTGGTGGCGGCATCGCCGGCCTGGGCGCAGCCCTGCGCCTCCGCGAGGCGGGCCACGAGGTGGTATTGCTGGAAAAGGACAGCGAGGCTGGCGGGCGCTGTCGCTCAGTTCATTGGCAGGGTGTGTGGGCTGTGACTGGCGCCTTTGCCTTTCTCGGTGCCGAAACCAATCTGATCGAGCTGGCGCAAAAGCTTGACGTCTACCAGCCTGAACAGCTGCTGGATCTCACCGCCGCGCACAGCTGGAATGTTCTGGTCAAGCGCAAGGAAACGGTGGATTTTGGCGCCTTCGACCTGATGGCTGCGGCCCGTCACCCGTATATTCCGCTCACCGAGAAAGCCAGGTTGTTGGCGACCATTCCGACTCTGGTGCGGCAGATCATGGCGGGAGATCCACGCGACATCACCTCCGCCATCGACCTCGACCATGTCAACGCCTGTGAGTACTTCCGCGATTATTCTCCAACCTTTGTCGATTACTACCTTGAGCCCTGCATGGGCATGTTCTGCGGCTATGGTGAAGATGACTACTCTCTGGGCTGGACTGCCTGGAGTTCCGCCGGGCGCCTGTCCTGGTCCGGCAACTCCATGTGGAGCTACAAGGAAAGAGGGGCCGGCCGCCTGACCTGGGAGCTGGCGCGCTACCTGGAGGCGGATGTCGGCACCGACCTGCGTCTTGGGCAGGGCGTTGCTGCTGTTCGTCATAAGGCCGATGGGGTCCGGGTTGAGCTGGAGGACGGCGATACCCTGCACGGTTACGCCGTGGTCATGGCGGTACCTGGCAACCGTGTTGCCGGGCTCATGCCTGATCTGGACACACAGCGGCGAGCCTTTTTCGAGTCCATCGATTACGCCGGCCATCACATCGTCTACTACCTGTTGGACAGGCCCCAGGGGGAGCTGCTTGACACATACGTGCTGCCGCCGGCGGACGGTTTTTTGCGCACCGGCAACCTGCGTTTCACCGACATGGGCAATGGCACCACCTTCGCTCATTCTCAGTGGAAGGACTGGGGTTGCCGCCAGCATGCGGATGCCAGCGAGGAAGAGTTGCTGGCGATCGCCTGGAGCGACGTAGTAGACGCCGTGCCAGAGCTGGCTGATACCCGGGTTATCGACAGCTTCATTTCCCTGCAGCCCCACGCCATCTGCAAGCGCCCCAAGGGCTTTATCGCCAGTCTGCAGGCCTTCAACCAACTGGGGCCGCTGGATCGCGTGGCCTTTGCCGGTGACTACATGGTCAACAGTACTGTCGGCCAGTCCCACTGGTCCGGGTTGCAGGCGGCGGAAGACCTGATCACCCGCTTCGCCGATTCCGCGAGAGCCGGTGCATGACGGCTACACAAATTACTATCGGTGGCGCTTCGGGATACTGGGGTGACGCCCCTATGGCAACGCCGCAGCTGCTGGCGGTGGAGGGTCTGGATTACCTGGTTTACGACTACCTGGCAGAAGTCACCATGTCGATCATGGCCCGGGCCCGGGCGGCGGACCCGGAGCAGGGCTATGCCACGGATTTCGTGACCTCCGCCATGGCGCCCAATCTGCAGCGGATTGCAGCGAGCGGGGTGAAGGTGATTGCCAACGCTGGCGGCGTCAACCCGCGGGCCTGCGCAGAGGCCTTGCGCAAGCTGATTGCCGACCAGGGGCTGGACCTGCGGGTCGCGACCGTGCTCGGGGATGACCTGATGCCGCGGTTACAGGTGCTGGCAGACCGCAGTGGTGCAGACGCGATCCGGGAAATGTTTTCCGGAGAACCGTTCCCTGAACCCGCCCGGGTGGCGAGCGCCAATGCCTACCTCGGCGCGTTTCCCATCGCCTCGGCATTAGACCGCGGCGCAGACATTGTGATTACGGGGCGCTGCGTTGATAGCGCGGTGACCCTGGGCGCCTGTATTCACGCCTTCGGTTGGCAAGCCGACGATTTCGAGCGCCTCGCCCAGGGCAGCCTGGCGGGGCATATTCTCGAATGCGGTACCCAGGCCACGGGTGGCAACTACACGGACTGGGAATCTGTTGCCCATACCCTGGCCAACGCGGGCTATCCACTGGCGACCATTGCCGCCAATGGCACTTTTGAGGTCAGCAAGCCAGCGGGCACGGGCGGCGCAGTGACGGTAGGGACCGTAGCAGAGCAAATGCTCTATGAGATCGGTGACCCCCAGGCCTACCTGCTGCCGGATGTGAGCTGTGATTTTTCCGCGGTGACCCTGGAACAGTTGGCTGTGGATCGAGTGCGAGTCAGCGGTGCCCGCGGGCACGGTGCGCCGGCAAGCTACAAGGTCTGCGTTACCTGGGCCGACGGCTTCCGTGCCGGCCATATCTGGACCATGGTGGGGCGCGATGCCCGGCGCAAGGCAGAGCTGTTTGCCGAGGGCGTATTCGCCCGCACCCGGGCGCTGTTGCGCGAGCAGGGCCTGGGGGATTTCAGCGAAACCAGCGTCGAGATCAGCGGCGTTGAATCACATTTTGGCGCGGCGGCTGCGGTAGGCGATGTGCGCGAAGTGGACATCAAGATTGCGGTGAAGCACGCGAACCCACGCGGGGTTGGCCTGTTTCTGAAGGAGATGACGGGGATTGCTCTGGCGGCCCCGCCTGGCCTGTGCAGTTTTGCCGGGGCGCGGGCCAAGCCCTCGCCGGTGGTGCGCCTGTTCTCCTTTTTGTTGCCAAAAGCCGAGCTGGACTTGACGGTAGAAGTGCAGGAATCGGCCGCGGCTTTCACAGAAGCGCGTGTCAGCCCACCGGAGCCAGTACCGGCGCCGCAGTTACCTGCCCTACCGCAGACAAACGCTGATCTGATCGAGGTGCCGCTGGAGCAGCTGGCCTTCGGTCGCAGTGGCGACAAGGGCGACAAGGCCAATATCGGTATCATCGCGCGGCGGCCCGAATATCTGCCGTGGATTGCAGCGGCACTGACCGAGGCGCAAGTGGCAGAGTTTTTTGCCCACTTCTTGCGCCCTGGGCAGGCGCGTCCGGTGGAGCGGTTTTATTTGCCCGGCAGCCATGCGCTGAACTTTCTTCTACATGACATCCTCGGCGGTGGTGGTGTTGCCAGCCTGCGCACGGATCCGCAGGGCAAGGGCTATGCGCAGCTTCTGCTGACCGTGCCGGTGCCGGTGCCTGCGGACCTTCTGTAAATTGCGTTTAGCGCCCAGAGACAACAAGGGAATCCTGTATCCATGAATGACGCTGTGCCTGTGTTTGCATCCACCATTGTCCCCGGCAGCGAGCGCTATGCGCGCAATCAGCAGCAACAGGGTGAGCTGATCGAGCGCATGCGCGCCGCGCTGGCGCGCACCGCAGCGTTGTCCGGCGCCTCCAAGCCGCGCTTTGACAAACGCGGCCAGCTGCTGCCGCGGGAGCGCCTGGCGCGCCTGCTGGACCCCGGCAGTCCCTTCCTGGAGATCGGCAATATGGCCGGCTTTCTGGTTGATACAGACGACCCGGAACGCTCGGTGCCCGGTGCTGCCTATATCTGCGGCATCGGCTATATCAACGGCACCCGCTGCATGGTGACGGTGGATGACTCCGGCATCAACGCCGGCGCCATGACCGCCACCTCCACTCGCAAGGCGACCCGGGTCATGGATATCGCCCTGCAGCAGAAGCTGCCGTTTGTCCATCTGGTTGAGAGTGCTGGCGCCAATTTGCTGGAATACCGGGTGGAAATGTGGATGGAGGGCGGCGGCGTGTTCGCCCGGCTGGCGCGGTTGAGCGCCGCCGGTGTGCCGGTCGTGACAGTGCTGCACGGCGCCTCCGCCGCCGGCGGCGCCTATATGCCCGGTCTGAGTGACTACGTGATTGGCGTCAAGGGCAATGGCAAGGCCTACCTGGCGGGCCCGGCGCTGCTCAAGGCCGCCACCGGCGAGGTGGCCGAGGACGAGCCCCTGGGGGGCGCCAGCATGCACGCCACCGTGTCCGGCCTGGTGGAATACCTGGCCGAGGACGATGCCCACGGCCTGGCTCTCTGCCGGCAGGTCATTGCCAGCCTGGGCTGGAACCGACACTGCCCGCAGCCGGCGCCGCGCGACTTCGAGGAACCGCTGTACAGTGCGGAGGAGCTGCCCGGCATTGTGCCGGTGGATTATCGCCAGCCCTATGACGCGCGCGAAGTCGTGGCGCGGCTGGTGGATGGGTCCGCATTCCTGCAGTTCAAGCCCGACTACGGCCCGGCAACGCTGTGCCTGCAGGCGGCGGTTTATGGCATGCCGGTGGGCATCATCGCCAACAATGGCCCCATCGACCCCAGCGCCGCCACCAAGGTGGCCCAGTTTATCCAGCTCTGCGACCAGTCCGACACCCCGCTGCTGTTCCTGCAGAACATCACTGGCTACATGGTGGGCACCGATTACGAGCAGGCGGGTATGATCAAGCACGGCAGCAAGATGATCCAGGCGGTGACCAACGCCCGGGTGCCGCGCATTACCCTGATGATCGGCGCCAGTTTTGGCGCCGGCAACTACGGCATGTGTGGCCAGGGCTACGACCCCGATTTCCTGTTCAGCTGGCCCAATACCCAGATCGGTGTCATGGGCGGGGAGCAGGCGGCCAGGACCATGACCGAGGTGTTTCGCGCCGGCGCCGCGCGCAAGGGCGTGGCGGTGGATGAGGCGCAGATCGCCGCTCAGGAAGCCAGGGTGATTGCCCATTATGACCGTCAGTCCAGCGCCTTTTATACCTCGGGCCGCATGCTGGATGACGGCCTCATTGATCCGCGCGACAGTCGCAAGGTCCTGGGCATGGCCCTGCAGACCTGCTGGGAAGCGCGCCAGCGTCGGGTGTTCCCCAACACTTTCGGCGTGGGGAGAATGTAGCTATGGAGACTATCCCGATGGCCTTGCCAGAGGTGCAGGATCTGATCCTGGAGCGCAACGCCGATACACTCACTATCTGGTTCAATCGCCCGGAAACACGCAACGCCCTGTCGGCGCGCATGGCCGCGGAACTGGCCGCAGTGCTGGAGCGCTTGCCACAGGCGCGGGACCTGCGCTTTGTAATCTTGCGCGGCAAGGGCGGCAGCTTCTGCTCTGGTGGCGATCTGTCCATGTTTCGCACGGTGTTCCAGGATGGCGCCAGCCGCGAGGATATCGTGGACTCCAATGCCAGCTTCGGTCGCCTGCTGCGCGGCGTGCGCGCCCTGCCACAGCTGTTTGTGGTGGCCATAGAGGGCGCGGCGATGGCAGGGGGGCTCGGTTTGTCCTGTATCGCCGATGTGGTGATTACCACGGCTAACGCCCGCTTTGCGCTCAGTGAAGTGACTCTCGGTATTCCGCCAGCCCAGATTACCCCCCTGGTGATCCAGCGGGTGGGGGCCTCCGAGGCCCGCCGCCTGCTGCTGACGGCGCAGCGCTTTGATGGCCTTGAAGCAGGCCGTCTCGGGTTTGCGCACCAGGTAGTCGTTGACAGTAATGCTCTGGACGAGGCGCTGGCTACATTGCTGGAGGATGCCCGCTGCGGTGCTCCCGGCGCGATCGCCTTGACCAAGGACATCATCGCGGCC
The DNA here is from genome assembly GCA_047920875.1 of Haliea sp. Taxonomy (GTDB): domain Bacteria; phylum Pseudomonadota; class Gammaproteobacteria; order Pseudomonadales; family Halieaceae; genus Haliea. Next base: position 5,562 of record JBLRXF010000105.1, read on the forward strand.
AGTGCGGCGCTGGAACCCGATGCCCTGGTGCAGTTTGCCGCTGAGCGCTTTGCCGACGCCATGCTCGGTGCGGAGGCGCGCGAAGGTATGGCAGCGTTTGCCGCCAAGCGCCAACCGCAATGGGCGCAGGCCCGCAGCCACAGCGACACAGGGGAGTAAGTGCGATGGCACAGTTTGACAGCATTTTGGTGGCTAACCGTGGCGAGATTGCAGTGCGGATCATTCGCACGGCCCAGGCGCAGGGCTATCGGGCCATCGCCGTGTACTCCGCCGCCGACGCCGGCGCGCCCCATGTGCTGCTTGCCGATGAGGCGGTGCTTATCGGCCCGGCGCCGGTCAAGGATTCCTATCTGGATCCCGAGCGCATTTTGCAGGCGGCTGCGGCTACGCGGGCCGGTGCAGTACACCCGGGCTACGGTTTTTTGTCGGAAAACGCCGCCTTTGCCCGAGCCTGTGAAGAGGCCGGCATGGTCTTTATCGGTCCCTCGGCCAGTGCAATTGAACTGATGGGCAACAAGGCCGCGGCCAAGCGCCTGATGCTGGCGGCTGGTGTGCCCTGTGTTCCCGGGTATCAGGGCGAGGACCAATCCGATGCAGCCCTGACTGCAGCTGCCCGCGACATCGGCGTGCCGCTGATGGTGAAGGCGGCTGCTGGCGGCGGCGGCCGCGGCATGCGTCTGGTGCAGGACCTGGCCCATCTGCCCGCAGCGCTCGCCGCCGCCCGTTCGGAAGCGGAGAACGCTTTTGGCTCCGGCGAGCTGATTCTGGAGCGCGCGGTACTGCGGCCCCGGCATGTGGAAATTCAGGTCTTCAGCGACAGCCAGGGCAACCATATTCATCTGGGCGAGCGCGATTGCTCGGTACAGCGCCGGCACCAGAAGGTGCTGGAGGAATCGCCCTGCCCGGTGATGACCCCCGAGCTGCGTGTGGCCATGGGCGCTGCAGCGGTCAACGCAGCGCGCAGCATCGACTACCGGGGCGCGGGAACCGTCGAGTTTCTGCTTGATGAAACCGGCAAATTTTACTTCCTGGAAATGAACACCCGCTTGCAGGTGGAGCATCCGGTGACCGAGATGGTGACGGGCCTTGATCTGGTCGCCCTGCAGTTGCAGGTGGCCCAGGGCTACCCGCTGCCTTTGGCTCAGGAGGACGTTACTCTCAGCGGGCACGCCATCGAGGCCCGACTGTATGCGGAGGACACGGTCAACGACTTCCTGCCCGCCTCGGGCACCATCCACCGCTGGCAGCCGCCGATGGGAGAGGGCATTCGAGTGGATCACGGTGTCGCCACGGGCCAGGAGGTATCGCCGTTCTATGACCCCATGCTCGCCAAGATCATCGCCTGGGGTGAAGATCGTGCCAGCGCCTGCCGCCGGCTGCGCCGCGCCCTGCAGACTACGGTGCTGTTCGGCCCCGCCAGCAACCGCCAGTTCCTGCTGGATGTGCTTGATAACCCGCAATTTCAGGCCGGTGCGGCCACTACCGCATTTATTGCCGAGGAGTTTCCGCGCGGCGTCATGTCTTCGCCTGTCGAACTTGCGCACTGCTGCTGCGCCGCGGTGCTGCAGTATCGTGAGAGCGTGGCTGCATCTGAGCATGCGCGGGTACTGCCGGAAGCCTCCCTGCGCGGCTGGTCCGGTCTGCGCCACATCAGCGTGCACTATCGCTATGCGATCACGGAGCAGGAACCCGTCGACGTGCATGTCCGGCAGACTGGCCCGGATGACTATGTCTGCACGGTCGGTGAAACTGGTCACCTGCTGCACTGGCTGGAAGAGGACCAGGCGGGGATTGCCCGGATACTGTTTAACGGGGTGAGTCACCGGCTCTGTCATGCCTTTACTGGACGCGGCGCCGTCAGCCTGCAGCTGGGCAGCGTGGCCTGCGAACTGGTTAACCAGCTCGCCTTCACCCGCGCTGACCAGGCAGTAGCAGGCAGTGGCATCGTCAAGGCACCGATGCACGGCAATGTTTTGCAGGTGCTGGTTGCCACGGGCGACCGCGTCAGTTCGGGCCAGGAACTGCTGGTGATCGAAGCGATGAAAATGGAGCACCGGCTGCTGGCCCAGGTCAGCGGCGAGGTCAGCGCTGTGCATGTGCAGGCCGGTACCCAGGCTGTGTCGGGGGCAATCGTGCTGGAAATCACGCCGGACTGATTGACCGTTGCACAAATCTCGGCATTTGATGTCCGACCTTGCCAAAGCCCGGAACGGGACTATATTTGATCGGTCGGCGAGAGCGGGCGCGCTGTATCGGCTATCCGGCCTGCATACGCCATAAAAACAAGTCCTTGGGGAAACAGTATGAAGTTGATGAAGACGCTGGCGGCGCTACCGCTGGGGCTAATGCTTGTTGTCTGCCCTCTTGCTTCGGCCCAGTTGCAGGTTCCAGACGGTGCGGCACTTGCAGCGGTCCTGCCAAAAGATATCGTCAAGAAACAGGGTGTGTACATCGTGCGGATGGCGGACAACCCCGTCGCTGCCTACCGGGGCGGAATTCGCGGCCTCCGCGCCACAAGCCCCGGCAAGAACAGCAAGCTCAACCCCCGTGACCCGGCGGTCATTGCCTATGCCGATTTTCTGACATCCCGCCAGAATGAAGTGCTCAACCGGGTTGGTGGCAAGAAGTTACACAGCTACAAATACAGCTTCAACGGCTTCGCGGCAGAGTTGAGCCCCAACCAGGTGCAGGAGCTGCGCAAACTGCCGGGAGTAATCTCGGTAACTCCCGACACCCTGCTGCAGCGTGATACCGTCAGTACCAGTGAGATGCTGGACCTGGACGTCGGACTTTGGCTCGAACTCAATGGCCAGGAAAATGCGGGTGAGGGTATTGTCGTTGGCATCATCGACTCCGGCGTATGGCCCGAAAGCGCCAGCTTTGCAGATCGCACGGGTAACAACAAGAACGGCAAGAAGGGCAAGCTCGACTACCGGCAGATTCCCGGCTGGCACGGCAAGTGCACTCCCGGTGAACAGTTTCCGGCGTCACAGTGCAACCAGAAGCTGATCGGCGCCCAGTGGTTCAATGCCGGTTTTGGTGGTGATGTGGGTGTAAAGGCGCTCTTCCCCTATGAATACGCGTCTGCTCGTGATGCCGACGGGCACGGCACCCATACTGCCTCGACGGCAGCGGGCAATGCCAATGTACCGGTTGCGATCAACGGCCGTGATTTCGGTGTAGCGACGGGCATGGCGCCCCGGGCCAGGGTAGCGGTGTACAAGGTCTGTTGGGGACGGGGCAACGACGGCGGCTGCGCCGTTAGCGATAGCGTTGCGGCAATCGACCAGGCCGTGATCGATGGTGTGGATGTTCTCAACTTCTCTATCAGCGGTTCTCGCACCAGTTTCCTGGACCCGGTTGAAGTGGCCTTCCTGTTCGCCGCCGATGCTGGCGTGTTTGTCGCCGCCTCGGCCGGTAACTCAGGGCCGGAGGAAAGCACTGTGGCGCACAACAGCCCCTGGCTGACCACGGTGGCTGCGGGTACCCATGATCGCGGCTTCGAGCCCGCTTTTGTAACTACCGGTAATGGCGACGCCTATGAGGGCATTACTTCCGGTACAGGCACCGGCGATGACCCGCTACCGCTGCGACGGCCACGACGGCATCGGCATGAGCGAGTACCTCGACCAGGTCCGCGACGGTCGGCCCATCGGCCCCGACGTGCGC
>JBLRXF010000106.1:0-9171 GCA_047920875.1 Haliea sp.
CATGAAATTCTCTTCCGTTATTTCTATCTCAAGATATTCAGGCTCCAGACCCGTTTTCTCAATGATGGCCTCGATGCTCTCGAGGCAGTGTGGCTTGCTCAGGAAAGAAACGGGAAGATTGACCGCAACCTTGACCCGGGGCAGCCCGGCTTTTTGCCAGCTGACGTTTTGCTCACAGGCCTGCTCAAGCACCCATCGACTCAGCTGATCCATGAGACCCACCTCCTCGATAACAGGCAAAAATTCCGCCGGCGAGGAAAATTCAACTTCGGCATCCCAACGCAGCAATGCCTCAAAGCCGATAATATCGTCGGTCCTCGCAGAGACTTGTGGCTGATAGACCAGAGAGAATTCGTTTTCCTCCAGTGCCTTGCGCACCTTCATTTCTACCGTGAGGCGCCTCACCGACTGGCCCAGCATATCGGAGCTGAAGAACCTGAATTCCCCTGCACCCTGAGCCTTGGCCTGGTACATGCTGATATCGGCATGTTTCATCAACGTCATGCCATCATCACCGTCTTGCGGAAAACAGGCTATGCCGATACTGGTTGACACCTGCAGGTGGTGCTCGCCGACAAAGAACGGCTTGGCCAATTCGGCAATCACCTTGCGGGCCGCCGTCTCCACGTCCTCTATCCGATACACATCCTCGAGCACCATCACAAACTCGTCGCCACCCCAGCGACATACTGAGTCGGACTCCCGCAGAATCCGCACCAGTTTCAGTGCCACCTGCGTCAGTAACTGATCGCCCACGGAGTGACCCAGACTGTCGTTGATCACCTTGAACCTGTCCAGATCCAGGAATAACACGGCAACGCCTGTCCCATGTCTTCTGCCGGCACTGATTGCCCTGGACACCCGTTCCATCAGCAGGTGCCGGTTCGGAAGCTTGGTCAACTCGTCATAGTTGGCGCGTTGGTGCAATTCGATCTCGTGCCTTTGGATGGTGTCCAACATGGTGTTGACGCCCAGCATGAGATCACCAATCTCGTCTGCACGATCCACTGCCAATCTCTTTTCATAGCTCTTGTGTGCGGCGACATGGCGAACCAGGCCAATCAAATCGCCAACAGGCTTGCTCAGCAGTTTTTGTAACCGCCAGTTGAGAATGTAGGCCAGGAGGGTGGTAGCGAGAAATACCAAACTGGCAATCAGTATGTAACGCCGCTGTTGAACTTGCAGGGAGTTTGTATCGGCAGAAATCAGGATCATGCCGAGATATTCATCATCCAAGAATATCTTGTGCGAGACAAAAACATTCTGGTCTTTGAAGAAGACACTATCGTCCAGCTCTGCTAGCAAGGGATCTGCACTCTCGCCTGTTCGCTTGTATTCTGCGAACAGCTCCATATTGGCATCATAAATCTGTGCGTAACGGGTACTGGCATATTGATCAAGGGAAGACAGGATTCTCGAGGCGGACTCCTGATCCTCAAACAACACTGCGGCACGGCTGGTGCCTGCCAGCAAAACAGCCTTGCTGAGCATCAGCTCAACGAGGTTTTCCCTGTATTCCCCGATAAAATTGGCATACAGCAGCCCGGACATGACGCCCAGGGACAAGACGCTGACGCCCACGACAGTGATCAGTTGTTTCTGGAAAAAAGACAGCGATGTGAGCAAAGCGCGCACCATCAGCTCCGTATCCTCGCCAGCTTCAACAACTCCGAGCTGACGCTAACGTCCAGCGAGCGGATTTTCTGCAGGTCAACTTCAAAACGCAGTTTTCTGTCTTCAGTGTAGAAAACGATCGCCGCAACCGACAGCACTGCATCCGCTGAATCAGCCACCACAATCGCCTGGGGAAGATTCAAGGTTATCTCGTCGCGCGCGTCTTGCAGGAAAATCAAGTCGCAACTGTCCGCACCATCCAGTGACGAGACATTCACCGGGTGGCGCAGCCTTCCCACACGCCTGTCGCCGACCAACTCAACCAGAAAACGAAGAAACTCCTCAGAGCTGTCTACACACACCCGGATCACTGCCGGTTCGTCAACAGTCCCTCTATTGGGCCACTCAATGAAACGGGTGAAGTTCAGTAGATAGGCGGCCTTGTGTTTGTCTTCCTTGGGCAGCTCCGCAGCAGCCGGAACGGAGAGCCAGGACAGCCAGGCCAGAGCAAGGATCAGAGCGCTGTTGATGCCTGCCTTTGACAACACGCTCCGCGGAGCCGGCGTTGCCAAGGCAGAAGTCACAAGGCTCGGGAAATCTGGATCGAACTGCGCCACTGTTCTTTGGGTTGCGGGCCATTGAGGTCCTGGTAGACGGGCTTGCCTACCTCGATATTCAGCCGGTTGGCTTGCGAGAATTGCCACAGAAGCCCCAGCCTCACGTTGACCTTGGTACCGCCGTAGAGATCCGGGTTGGTGATTGCTGCCGGATATGGGAAGGCAGCATTGACCAGCAGAGAGTCATCCTGGCCGTGAATGGATTCACTGTACTGGACATTAACGCCGGCAAAGGACTGGATGGTCGGTGACAGGTGGAATTGATATCGGCTGCTCAGGGTGTAGTTGTTACCGAGCCGATAGCTCCTGTCGTTGCGCCCTGTGCGTATGTTGGCTGAAAGGCGCACATCGATATTCTGCAATTCACTGTGCTGGTAGCTCAGCTCAAGAGGGATATCGTAGGTACCAGAGCCCAACTGCATGGTGTAAGGGAGCTGTTGATTGCCCGGCGCCCTGGGGGTATCACCCACTTCATCGATAGACCCGGTGGGCAGGGTCAGACCAAAAGAGAATTGCCAGATGTGCTCGGCTGCATCATTCCACCTGTAGCTTGCAGAGACCGAGGTGTCTCCCATGCCATGGGTTTCAATCACGAAAAAATCATAGTCCCTGACGATACTGATGTGGTCGGATTCCTGGCGGATATAGGGAACCGAGAGGTAAAGCTGCCAGTTATCGTCCAGCTGGTAGCCCACGCCCACGGTGTGTACCGACTGTGTGATGCGCGTGGGCACTATCGGAAAGTTCTTGGCCGTGCGCTGCTCCCCCGGGCCGTTCCAAAGTACGTCCTGGAAGCTGAGCGACTTGGTCCCATCAAGATAACCCTCGAATTCGGCGAATCTGTACTGATAGGCAAAGGTCCAGGGCGATTTGGGGCCGCTGCTGCCGGTGTCATCAATGGTTTGCTCAAAAAGCTCGAGCAAGCTCAACTCGGCAAATTCAGAGGGTGTGCTCTGCGCCATGGTTTTGGCAACCATAAACACACCAACCACCTGTGGCACCAGCGCGAGCGCCACTAATCTATGTAACTGCATGGTTCACCTTAAGGGTTAGTGACAGTACCGCTTCAAGTCGCCGCTTGAAGGGTCTTTGGCCTGGACAAGAGCTTGCCACGCTGCCTACGGGATTAGTACGCACATTGCTCCGGCCTAGACCAGGAGCAATCACATTAGCGCAACGCAATGGGAACAACAGAAACACTTTGTAACGGGAGACAGACCTGGCTGCCACCCCGTGTTCTGTAGCGTACACGGTAACCAGCATCCGCGACAACAACTGATCCTGAGAACATTTTTTGCTATCCTTGCCCCCCCAGAACCCCCGCACCCGCGAGGCTCCAATGATTACCCTCTACGGCATCAGTAACTGCGACACCGTGAAGAAAGCGCGCCGCTGGCTGGAACTGCACCACCTGGAGTACCGCTTTCACGACCTCAGGACAGACGGCATCAGCGCCGGGCAGGTGGAAACCTGGCTTGCCGAACTCGGTTGGGAAACGCTGGTCAACAAGCGCAGTACAAGCTGGAAGGAACTGCCGGTCGCAGCCCGCGAAGCGATGGATGACAGGCAGGCCCTTGCCGCGATTATGCAGCACCCCACCCTGATCAAGCGCCCGCTGCTGGACGTTGGCCACGAGCGCCACTGCGGATTCTCGGAGAAAACCTGGACAGCGCTGTTCCAGCGCCACACCCTTTGACCCACACTCGCAATGGCGGGAACACCAGGAAAGAACTGATATGAGCACGACTGCATTTGCCTTTGGTCTCGGACTGGGCACCCACAACAGCGCAGGCGAATGGCTGGAGGTGTTTTTTGCCGAGCCTATGCTGAGTCCACCCACAGCTCTGCTGACAGCGGTAGGCAGCTGCGACAATGGGACAGCGCTTGATCGCGAGCAGCTGATCGCGCTGGAGGCAGAGCTGGCAGCAGCAGGCGAGACCCGCCAGGCGCAGCTGGCTGCGCAGCTGGCTGACAGCCATGCACCCGTGGTGGCGGTGCTGCTGCGGGGGGACACGGCGCCGACCACAGTGCCCGAGGCCTACCTCAAGCTGCATCTGCTGTCACACCGTCTGGTCAAGCCTCACTGCACCAATCTGCAGGGGCTTTTCGGGATCCTGCCCAATGTCGCCTGGACCAGCGAGGGGGCGATCGATATCAGCGAATTGCCGGCGCGTCAGCTCGCCGCCCGCCTGCGCGGCGAAACCCTGGAGGTCAGCTGCGTCGACAAGTTCCCGAAGATGACCAATTACGTGGTCCCTACCGGCGTGCGCATCGCTCACACCGCACGGGTTCGTCTCGGCGCCTATCTCGGCACCGGCACCACGATCATGCACGAGGGCTTCGTCAACTTTAATGCGGGCACCGATGGTCCGGGCATGATCGAGGGGCGTATCTCCGCCGGAGTCACGGTGGGCAGCGGCTCCGATCTCGGCGGCGGCTGCTCGACCATGGGAACGCTGTCAGGCGGCGGCAACATCATCATCTCGGTGGGCAAGGAGTGCCTGATTGGTGCCAATGCGGGCATCGGCATCCCGCTGGGCGACCGCTGCACCGTGGAGGCAGGTCTGTTTGTGACCGCGGGCACCAAAGTCGTGCTGCTGGATAACGACGGCAAGATAGTGGAAACCGTCAAGGCGCGCGAGCTGGCAGGCAAGTCGGGGCTGCTGTTCCGCCGCAACTCCAGCACCGGTTCGGTGGAATGCCTGACCAACCGCTCTGCCATCGAGCTGAACGCCGAACTGCACGCCCACAACTGACCCGGAGTACACACGTGGAACGCACACTTGAGCTCACCTGCGAACTGATCCGGCGCCCCTCCGTCACACCGGAGGATGCCGGCTGTCAGGAGTTGATGATGGCGCGGCTGCAGGCGATCGGCTTCAACTGCGTGCCGCTGCAGTTTGGCGAGGTCAGGAACTTCTGGGCGGTCCGCGGCGACAGCGGCCCCTTGCTGGTCTTCGCCGGTCACACCGACGTCGTTCCCACCGGCCCTGAATCCGCCTGGGACTCAGCGCCCTTCAGCCCGAAGCTGCGCGACGGCCTGCTCTACGGCCGGGGCGCGGCCGACATGAAAGGCAGTCTCGCGGCAATGATCATTGCCTGCGAGGATTTCGTCGCCGCCCATCCGCAGCACCCGGGTCGCATTGGCTTCCTGATTACCGCGGATGAGGAGGGTCCAGCCCACGACGGCACGGTGAAAGTCGTGGACTACCTGCGGCAGCAAGGGGAACAGATTGACTGGTGCCTTGTGGGGGAGCCTTCCAGCAGTGAGCAGTTGGGAGATGTGGTCAAGAACGGCCGTCGCGGTTCCCTGGGCGCCGTGCTGACAGTGCGCGGAGTGCAGGGTCATATCGCCTACCCCCAGCTGGCCGACAATCCTATCCACCGCGCTCTGCCGGCGCTGCACGCGCTCAGCTGCCAGGTCTGGGACCAGGGCAACGCCTTCTTTCCCGCCACCTCCCTGCAGATTTCCAATATCAACAGCGGCACCGGTGCCAGCAATGTCATTCCCGGAGAACTGACGGCGATGTTCAACTTCCGCTTCTCTACCGAGGTGACGGCGGCGACGCTGCGCAGTCGCACCGAAGCCATTCTCAACGCCCACAAGCTGGATTACGCCATAGACTGGCAGCTCAGCGGGGAGCCGTTTCTGACCGCCAGCGGAGACCTGGTCAGCGCTGCGGTCGACACCATTCGCACTGTCACCGGGCTTGAAACTGAGCTGTCGACCGCGGGCGGCACCTCGGACGGGCGCTTCATCGCGCCCACCGGCGCCCAGGTGCTGGAGCTGGGGCCGGTCAACGCCACCATCCACAAACGCAACGAATGTGTGCGCGCGGCGGACCTGCCGCGCCTGGCAGAACTCTATCGCGGGATTCTGCAGCGCCTGCTACTGCAGTGAGCCGAGCTGCCGCTGCAAGCCCTGCCGAACCATCTCCCGATTGACGGTGCCCGGAATCACCACCACCTCGTCCTGGACCAGAGCGGCCAGGCTGGCGGCGACTACAGGCCCGGCATCCATCCACAACTCCGTCGGCAGGCGAGACTTGTCGAAGCCCTCGAAATAGGGGGTATCGTGAATTTCTGTGCGGGTGAGACCCGGGCAGAAACACTGCACGCGGATATTATCTGCCGCGAGTTCCGCCTGCAGAGCCTGCGAGAATGAGACCATGAACGCCTTGCAGCCCCCGTAGACCGCGGTCTGCTTCATATTCAGGAAGGCGCCAATGGAGGCCACATTGATGATCTGGCCACCCCCGCGCTCACGCATGAAGGGCACCGACGCCCGCACCAGCTCCAGGGTGGCATCAATCTGCAGACGCACGACCTGCAGCTCGTCTTCCAGCACGCTGTGGCCAAAATCACCGAAGGTGGAAAAGCCGGCATTGTTGACCAGAATGTCCGGCGGCCCCTGCTGGCGCAACGCTTCCACGGTGCGCGTGACACCCTCAACGGTGGCCAGGTCCGCAACCACCGGCACCAGTCTGGTGCTGCTGGACAGCTCCGCCTGCAACGCCTGCAGCCGATCAGCACGGCGCGCAACTGCTATTATGGTGTCACAGCGCTGCGCCAATTGACGGCAGTACTCCTCCCCCAGCCCGGCAGAGGCGCCGGTAACCAGGGCAATAGGGCGGGTCTCACTCATGTCGCTGTTTTCCTTGTGAACGTTCAGGGCTGGCACAGAAAGCGCTCGCCCCCGTTGTAGCAAGCGCCGCCAACACGTAGACATCATAGCGCACAGCCTTGCCGCGGATGGCGTGGGAAGGCGCCTGTCCGTTCAGAGGTGCCGCTTTGAGAGGTCGCTTGACCACTATCCGGGACACCGGCGCCTGCAGAGCCCAGTCCAGCAAGGCGTCGGCATCCCCGGCGCCGACAGCGTGACTGAACAGGGTCTGGAACAGAGCCATCTCCTTCTTGACCGCCGCTGATTTGTCTCTGGGCGGAAACATTGGATCGAGGTAGATGACATCGTGCTGCTGCAGAGTCGCAGCACCCAGCTTCCGCACGTCGCCCTCGACAAGCGTCATCCGCCCGGCAACCGCACGCAGCCACAGATCGTCGGCGCCCTGTGCGCGGGTCAGACCCGAGCGCAGCAGCGCGGCCACTACGGGCTCGCGCTCCGCAAGAGTAAGGTCGCAGCCCAGATCTGCCAGCACGAAACTGTCGCGGCCAAGGCCCGCCGTAGCGTCGAGTACTCGCAGCGGTGTCTTCTTGCCAATACCGACTGCGCGCCCCAGAAGCTCGTTCTGCCCTCCGCGACGTCGATGGCGCATGGCCGCGGTGCCAAAGTCCACCGCAACGGGATTGGGTGCGGCGCGGCCCGGGGCGCGCAGGGCAAGTGCATCAGGGGACACCAGCAGCAGGGCCGTGAAACAGTGTTCATCTGCCACTTCCCCAGGGCCCAGCAGAGGCAACCCCAGCGCCGCGGCCAGCTCTGCCGCAGAGGCCTGTGCTGCAGATCCCGTTGCCTGCACCCCAATCACTCAGGTATGTCCTGATCGACAATGCCCGCCACATCTATCCGGCCTACGGCAGTCATTGCTTGCAAGGTCTCATTCCTCGTCGGGGCGCACATCGTAGCGACGACGCTGCAGCAAAGTGGCCAGCTCTTCACTCTGCTGCTTCGGGGCCTGGTCGCCCGTGTCGTCCGGCTGCCGTCTGGCCGCAGGCATTGGCTGCCGACGCGGCGGCGCCGGCAAACTGCTTTCGTCCAGTCCAAGCGTGATACTGGAGTCCTGCAGCTGAACCAGGGCTTGGAGGTTATAGGCGTGGCGGGACAGCCCATGCTTGTCAACAATCACGAAGCGACGGGCCGCGCGGCGATCCCCCGGCACAGAGGAGCCGCTGAGGTAGCAGCGGATATCGGCAATGACCTTGCCGGCAAACTGGACACCGCCGATCGCTCCCAGGGCGCGGTTGCAGTGCTCGATGAATATCGGGGTAAACACTTTGCCGGACATTTGCCTGATATCGCCGGGGTCCATCGGCAGCCCAGATTCGAAATGCCCCACCAGGATCTGGTAGGGCAGCGCCTCACCCACCATCCGCGCCAGTTCGATGGTGACATCACCGACGATATAGCTGTGGATCGTCGGATTCACGCCCTCCGCCTGGTACAGCTCGTAATGGCTGCCGATATGGAAAGCGGTGCGGATGACCGGCACCGTGTTGCCGTGCGACGCGGCCCGGGCGACCGCGTTGTCGGCCACCACCAGCAGCATGAAGATGAACAGGTCGCGATTCGCCGTGGGGCCCAGCTCGCGGTTCCAGACGTAGTAGCCATCACCGGTCGTGGTCCGCGAAAAATGCACTTCGATGCCTCTGGAAAGCAGCTTGTTGTAGGCGGAGTTGAACGAATAGGAAAGGCTGTTGAGCTGACTGGCCTGTTCGAAAGGCGTAACCAGAGAGAACTCGGCAATATCGAACAGCAGCACGGCGCGATCGCTGACATAGCTGAGTCCATAGCGCTTGATCAGCTGCTCCACGGCGTTCAGGACCGGCGCTTCCTCTGCCAGCGGAGCTGCAAGCTTGATGAAGCCCGGCGCCACGTCCAGGCGCTTGGCAATGGCAAACAGCTCATCCCGCTGCTTGCGCCGTCGCCCGGAAATGAGCTCGCGAACGAAGGCCTCGTTGTTGAACTCGGCGCCAGCATCTGGCCCGTCACCCACCCGGGCACAATAATTGCCGAGAAAATAGTGGGGCACAAAAATGACCAGCAGACCGCGCTCATCGGCACTCCAGCACAGCACAATATTCTGGCCCAGCCGCCACTGCTTGCGCAGCGCCGCCTCCAGCGCTTTCAGGTTGCCACGCTGGACAATGCTGATGGTGCTTTCGTCGCTCCCGCCGGGAACGCCCTCCACACCCGGTATTTCACCGGTACTTGCCATTGCACACTCGTTTTTGTTCGCCTTAGCCGTTAGCATTATAGGGCGCAGTG
>JBLRXF010000107.1:0-9159 GCA_047920875.1 Haliea sp.
TCGATCTCCAACAGGCGGAGGCAGATCATCCCAAGCACTAGCTCGCTGGGCGGAACCGACGCCCGCGTTCACATGCCGATCGGGACAAGCCGTTACCGATTGTCACAATCGAGAATCAGGGTATGCTTTAGGATGTGCCGACTTTTTCCGACCTACCAGATTCTCCCGGGAGCGCAGCAACGGTGACGATTGCACAACATGGACAGCACGCACTCATGAGCACCAGCGGTTCTCTGGGCGAGCGCATCCAGGCCCTGCATGAAAAACTGCTGGACAGGGTTCCTGTGATTGATCGCATCGCCTGTGTTCTGCACGAACCCGGCACAGACATGCTGAAGACTTTTATTAATAGCACCCGGGTAGGCGTACCGATCAACGGCTATGAGTTCCGCTTGCGTGACAGTGTCTCACTGAGCCACCTGGCAGACAGCGGCGAGTTTCGTGTCATTGACGACATTCCCAAGGTCGTCAACCCGGATTCACCGCACTCCAGCTGGCTGCTGGAGCAGGGCTACCGCTCCTCATTCACCCTGCCCATGTACGACATGGGTAACTTCATGGGCCTCATGTTCTTCAATTCCATGTTGCCGGATGCCTTCACGCCGAGCCGGCAGCGCGACATTCTCATGTATGCCAACCTGCTGACCATGGCCATTACCACAGAGCGTGAGGCCGTGCGCTCAATTCTGAACTCGGCCAACGTAGCCCGGGAAATTGCCAAGCTCCGCGACTTCGAGACTGGCGCGCACCTGGAGCGCATGGCCCTGTATTCCCGCCTTATCGCCAGGGAGGTTGCCAGCCAGTATCAACTTAGCGATGAATGGATAGAGCACGTATTCCTGTTTGCGCCCCTGCATGACATCGGCAAGATCGGGATTCCGGATGTCATCCTGCTCAAACCGGGCAGACTCGATCCGCAGGAACGGGCCATCATGGAGACTCACGTAGAGCTCGGGCTGTCACTGGCGGAACGGGTTCTGGACCGCATCGGTGTCCGCAATATGCCCGACTCCTCGGTAATGACCAACATCATTGGCGGGCATCACGAGTTCATGGACGGCTCCGGCTACCCGCAAGGGCTCAGCGGTGACGCCATCCCCATAGAGGCGAGGATTGTCACCGTAGCCGACATCTTTGATGCCTTGACCAGCCATCGCCCCTACAAAGAACCCTGGACGGTAGCTGACGCTCTTGCGGAACTCGCGCGGCTGGAAGCGGCCGGCAAGCTTGACCCCGCGTGCGTGGCCGCGCTGACAGCACTATCGGGTGAAGCGGAACACATTCGGGACCAGTATCCAGATCACGAAGATTAAGCCAGGACACGGACTACCACATCAGGTCATCGGGCACTTCGTAGTCCTTGTACCACTCCTGCTCTTCGGGCGTCAGCTCCTGAGCCCCCGCCTCGCTGCAGACGATCACCCGGCTGCTGTCGCGCTCGGCGATCTTGGCGGCAATGGGCCAGGGTAGCAGCTCATACTGGTCCCCCTGCTTGCCAATGGCGAGGTTGCCGGCGGCGAGCTGCTTCTGTTCCATGGCCGTGACGTAGAGCTTCTTCACCTTCTTGCCATCGGTGAAATTGAAGCCGATATCGCCGCGCCCACGGGGCAGTTTGTGGTTTTCGATCAGCTGTTTGATCTGGGCGTTGATCGCCTTGCGCAGGGCCTTGGCGTTGCGGGCCTCGTTAAGCTCGCGGTCGCGACGGGCCTTTTCGGCCAGCGTCTCGCGGGCGGCCTCTTTGGTTTCGGCGCCAAGCTCGGTGCCTGAGCGCCGGGCCACCTTAGCCTGCTTGCGCTTTTCCTTCGCCAGCTTTTTGGCCCTGTCGCTGTCTGCCAAGCCGGCCTTGAGCAATTGATCCTGAAGTGAGCCTGCCATAAACCCGATTCCTTCCCATCTCGGTGCGAGGGGACGGAGTATAAACCACTAACCACCGGTAACCCTCAGCTGGGGAGCAGCAGCACCGGCTGTCGGCTCTTGCGGACCACGCCTTCGGCCACCCTGCCCAGGGGCAGATGCTCTATCGGCGTGGTACCTCGGCGCGCAATGATCAGCAGGGAGACATTGAGCTCAGCGGCCTCTTCGACCAGTTTGCTCACGGCATCACCCTGCAGGTGTCGGCAGCTCACCCTGGGATAGGTACTGGTCAGCATCGCCAAAGTCCGGTGCGCCTCGGCCTCATCATCGTGGCGATCGGAGTCCACCCAGACTGCGACCCCATCGCGGCCAGCCTTGACGAAGCGTTCAAACCAGTCGCAGGCTGGCCGCGTTGCCTGGGAGCCGTCGGTACCCAGCATGACCGGGCCTGTCCCGGCGGCAACGCCGTCACTGCTGACCACCACCAGGGGCACCGGGCTGAGTCGGGCCAGGTTGAGTACGATGTTGCCCATGAAGAACTCCCGAACGGCGGAATGGCTGCGATTGAGGGCGATGATGCCATCCGCACGCCGCGCCTTGGCCACATCCACAATCTGGGACGCCGCAAAACCGGAACGTACCTCACAGTCCACCGCGATCTGCAGCTGGTCCTGGATACGGGCGGCAATCGCCTTCAGGTTTTCCTCGACGATAGCAGGCGCATCCTGTAACGCCTTGCGCTTGAACACTTCGACCACATGTACCAGGGTCAAACGCTCACAGTGCAACAACGCCAGCAGCCCGGGCAGGTAATCCAGGGTATTGCTCCACTCTCCCGAATAATCCACAGTCAGGACACAGTGCTTCAACATGGCAAATCCTCCCTCCAGAAACCGTTCAACTGCGTGCCATTCTGCCACAGTGGCAGAACTGAATGTTGACGTGCGTCAATCGCCAGGAACGCAAGCCCGAGCCATGCCAGCTCCAGAACCGCGCCCTCTAGAAAATAGCCGCAACCCGGATGACAAGGGCCGTCACCAGCGTCGCGGCAACCATCGCCGCAAACCGGAAACGCAGCTGCATGTCACCGTAGCCGCGGCCCAGAGGAGAGTGCCGCAGCAGGGGGGGCAGCAACAGACCGTAGCCGATCAGCAGCATCGGCCAGGCTCCCTGGCGGTTGCCCGTGGCATCGTAGCCCGAGAACACGCCGCTGCCCTGGAGCAGCGCTTGCAGGCTGTGGCTGCCGGGAAGCATGGCCTGAATCCAGACGTACTGGTTCACCTCGTGCGGCACGATCAGCTCACCTTCCTGGCGGCCGGCGACGGTCAGCTCCAGCGCCGGCAGCAGCCGGTAGGTCACGCGCAGGGTACCGATCCGGTCCCCGGCCTCCTCCTCCGCTTGCGGTGGTGGCAGTCGGTACAGCGCCACCGTCTGCTCAGCGGGATTGTCCGCATCCGGGTAGAGGTACCAATCACCCGCGTAATCGAACTGCCGTGGATCCGCGATCTCCCAGCGATCAAAGAATCCCGGGCCATCCCGCAACAGTTCGAAATAGGGCTCTGAGAGCTGGTAAGCGCCCAGAAGGTTGCCTTCGCCCCACAGGGTCACGGACTCCTCGGGAAATACCGGGGGATTGGCCAGGCCCCGGTCACTGAATTGGCGGTCATAACGGCTTGAGGGCTCCAGCACGTCCAGCCACCGGGGCTGATACTCACACTGCTTGCGCTGGTTTTCCCGCTGCTGGCAGAACTCGCGCCACTGCAGCATCTCAACCTGTCGCTGCAGCGCCACCGCATCATTCACCTGGAAGCCGGTCAGTGGATCATGCAGGTCGGTCGCCAGCAATGCACCGGTCAGCAGAACCAGTTCACCCTCGGCAGCGGGATTGCGATACTCCGGCGCAACCTGGACCGGCGCCAATGCTTCCAAGTGGGCCTGGGTGCGGCCGCTCACTACGTTGGCGCGCTCCACGTGCCAGACCGTTTTCAGGCTGAGCACGGTGATCAGCAGGCCCAGCGCGACGCGCAGACCTGTTTTGAGCATGCTAGCCATCGAAATCACTGGCCGCATGCCGCTCCGGCAGCCGTTCCTCTTCCGGCCCCCAGATACGGTTGACCCGGCGCCCGCGCTCCACCGCAGGGCGCCCTTGAATGTCCAGCGCCCAGCGGTTGAGGTGCAGGTACGACCCTACATCCAGAAACTCCTGGGCATCATACAGCGTCTCCAGCACCAGGCCGCCGTACCAGGGCCAGACCGCCATGTCGGCGATGGTGTAGTCATCGCCACAGAGGTACCTGCGTTCAGCCAGGTTGCGGTCCAGCACGTCGAGCTGACGCTTGACCTCCATGGTGAAACGGTTGATCGGGTACTCCCACTTCTCTGGCGCATAGGCATAGAAATGGCCAAAGCCGCCACCGAGGTAGGGTGTACTGCCCATCTGCCAGAACAGCCAGGACAGGCACTCGGCGCGGGCGGATGGCTCGGTGGGCAGGAAGGCCCCGAACTTCTCCGCCAGATACACCAGGATCGCACCGGACTCGAACAGGCGCGTTGGCGGTGAGGTGCTGTGATCGAGCAGGGCGGGGATCTTGGAGTTGGGATTGACGGCGACGAAACCGGAGCCAAATTGCTCGCCCTCAAGAATATTGACCGGCCAGGCATCATACTCGGCATCACTGAGCCCCAGTGCCAGCAACTCCTCCAGCAGCACGGTGACCTTGATGCCATTGGGCGTGGCCAGGGAATACAGCTGCAGCGGGTGCTTGCCCACCGGCAATGCCTTGTCATGGGTGGGCCCGGCCACCGGCCGATTAATACTGGCGAAGCGGCCGCCAGTTTCGGTATCGGATGCCCACACGCGGGGCGGGGTATAGCGGTTATTGTCGCTGTCACTCATAAACGGCTGGGCTCCTGGCTAACATCACAAAAGACTATTCAATACGCAGCGGGCGCTGGTACACACCCGCGTTGCCGGTACTGATCTGGTAGGCGTGCACAATCATGTCGAAATCACCCGCCCCCGTCAGGTCCAGAGTCCCGGCGAACTCGTTGTCGGTTCCGGTGAAGCCCATCACGCCCTCGGCGACCAGCTCGTGCTGGCGGTAGAGCTGCACCACCGCGCGAAAATCGGCGGCCGGCCACAGGCCTTCCTCGGTAATCGGGCAGCCACAAATCATGGTAACGGCGGCAGTCACGGACAGCTGACCATCATCCACCGTGTAATCCAGCAGCTCGGTTATCAGGCCAGGCAGGTGCAGGATCACCGGATTTGCTACCCGGTCCTGCCCCGGGATAAGCCACAGGGTAACTGCCGTCGTCTGGATGCTCTGGGCAACCGCGAGGGGGCCGGTGACGGCGATTTCGACACGGGTGGGCCGCGTCAGGGCAAGCTCAACCTGGAAGCTGGCTGGGTCGCCGACAGTGGCTGAATAGCCCCGGGTCTGCGGTGCTCGCATCAGGGCCTCGGTGTCCCCGGTGGGGCCGGTAATCTCGCCCTCCGCAAGCACAGCGCCTGTGGCCGCATCGCGGACTGCAATATTCAGCCCCCCAACCCCCGAGCCGATAAACTTGGCATCGTCTGCCCGCACCAGCACCTTCAGCCCGGTGGGCACCATGGCCTCTTGAGCGGCTGCATCGTCAGCGCTTGCCAAAGGGGTCAGCAGCGTGCTGCCGACAGTGACTATTGCAACCATGAGGGCGGCAATCCATTTTCCTGCTGGTGTAGGCATGTGTGTCTCCCGCTTGATCGTTGAGCCGGGCGCGCCAGCCTCGCCAGCGAACCGCATCCCCAAACAATACCACAACCGACCGCGGCCTACTTGTGGCACGGGGAGTCATGACTTGTCAGCCCCCGGGGGGTCGGACCTATAATGCCCGGCTGTGTTGCTATCGGGAAATACTCATGGGCCGCGCCTACCAGAACCGCAAGGAATCCATCGCCAAGACCTCTGACGCCAAGGCCAGGGTGTACAGCAGATACGCCCGGGAGATCTATGTCACCGGCAAAGCGGGGGGCACCGACCCGGACGCCAACCTGGCACTGCGCAGCCTGCTGGAGCGCGCACGCAAGGACCAGGTCCCGGCCCACGTGATCGAGAAGGCCATCGACAAGGCCAAGGGTGGCGGCGGCGAGGACTTCGCAGTGGCCCGCTACGAGGGTTTCGGTCCCGGCGGCAGCATGGTTATTGTCGAGTGCCTGACAGACAACCCCAACCGCACCTTTGGCGACGTCCGTCACTGTTTCACCAAGACCAAATGCAAGCTGGGCACGCCCGGCAGCGTCAGCCACCTGTTCGATCACAGCGCCATACTGGTGTTTGCCGCGGACGATGAAGACGCCGCACTGGAGGCACTGATGGAAGCGGACGTCGATGTCACGGACATCGAAAGCGAAGCCGGTCAGGTCAGCGCATTCGTGCCGCATACCGATCATTTCAAGGCTCGCCAGGCCCTGCTGGACGCCTTCGGCGACCTGGAGTTCGAGGTGGATGAAGTGCAGTTTGTCCCCCAGACCTCAGTCACCCTCGAAGGCGAGGACGCTCAGGTGATGGAGAAACTGCTGGACATGCTCAACTACCTGGACGACGTACAGAACGTCTATCACAACGCCGCGGACTGAGACGGCTTCAGCCGGCGCAGCGGAACAGTTCCGGGTTGCGCACCTGCATGCTGCCATTGGCCTGATGTACGAAGCCCACGCTCATGCGGGTGGCGGTTGGAGAGACCGTAAACGGGATGCTGACCTGTACCCATTCTGTGGTGCCAAGACGAGGTTCATGCTCCAGAGTACTGTCAAACAGCAATCTGTCGCCCCCCATCACCGGGTCGGGATCACCCCAAACCAGCACCTGCAAGCCGCCGCCATGCGTAAAATTATGGCTGACATTCACCGTATCCAGCGCCAGCTTGATCTCGGCGCGAAATACCAGTGCCTCACCGCGCAGAGCACGCGCCTGAGGTGTCTGCGCCAGGCGATACCAAGGCTGGGTGGCGATCTTTTCAATAGTCAGCACGCCCTTGGCGGCCGTGGTCCGGAACGACGGCTCTCCAGCATGCTGCGAGCCGCGCCAGGGGCTGAGACCAGCGGCGGCAGCACTGGCGCCGAAATCCGTGTTGGCCAGGAGGTTCTCACCGCCGCTGCACTGCGCGGAGAAACCAGGATCAGTCGGGGCCACCTGACAGCCTGCCAACAATACTGCCAGCACTACTACTACCCATCTCATGCGCGGTCGAATCCTTGTCTTGCCTGGTACCGGACTGTCTATCCTAGCCCGGAAACGAAGTTTGCTACAGTGCGCGAAGGCAAAATATCCCCGCTGCGACAAATCTGCTTTATCCTGTCCCAGACAGCCCGGCGAACTGGGGCCGGAAATCCATAACAATACAGCGGGAGCCATACCATGACTTCAATGCCGATGACCGCCTGCCTTCTACTGCTTCTGCTACTGACTGCGCTGCCCGGGTCCAGCGCCGACGATGACAGCAGCTGGTACCCTTCGCGCCACGGTGCGGAGGATACCCTGGGCGCAATCAATTACCTGTCGCCGGCGAAGGTGCTGCAGGCCGCCCGCCTGATAAAGACAGGCCAGACTTACGCCCTGGGCGTGGAAACCGGCCCGGACTCGCCTGCCTATGGCCCACGCAGCTACGCCCTCACCGTACTGCAACTGGACGACGGTGTAGGCGCGCCGCTTGCGGCAAACCAGCTCACTTCCAACGATGACCTGCTACAGACCTGGATGGGGATTGGCAGCCAGATTGACGGTCTCGGACACCTGGGCATAAACCATCGCTACTACAACGGCAAACACGCCAGCGAGTTTGTCACCGTAACCGGGCTGACCAGCTTCGGTATCGAATCCCTGCCGCCTATCGTGACCCGGGGCGTGCTGATCAACATGGCCAGCCACCTGGGGCAGGAGATTCTGGAGGCGGGCACAGTCTTCGGCAGTGCAGAGATAAAAGCCGCCGCAGCGGCCCAGAATATCAGCATCGAGCAGGGGGATGTGGTCCTCTTCCACACCGGCTGGCTCGCCGTCGCGGAGACCGATCCTGCGCGCTTCATGGCGGGAGAACCGGGCCTGAACCGGGAGGGGGCACGCTACCTGGCGGAGCTGGGTGTGGTAGCGGTGGGCGCAGACACCTGGGGCCTGGACGCACTGCCCGGAGAGCACGCCGATGAGATGTTCCCGGCCCATCAGGAGCTGCTGGCGCGCCACGGTGTCTACATTCTGGAGAACATGGACACCCGGGCCCTGGCCGCGGATGGAGCAACGGAATTTCTGTTCGTGCTCGGCCAGCCGCGTTTCGTGGGCGCAGTGCAGGCGATCATCAATCCGGTAGCCATACGCTGAGCCCGCTCGGGCGCTAGCTGAGTTTCACCATCAGCTTGCCAACATTGCCACCGTCGAACAGCAGGTTGACCACTTCCGGAGCCTGCTCCAGGCCTTCGACCACCGTTTCCTCGTGCTTCAGCTTGCCCTCCAGGCACCAGGTCGCGAGCTGGGTGGTGGCCTCGGTGAAGCGATCCATGAAATCGGAGACGATAAAGCCGCGCACGTCGATCCTGCGCATGAGGATGGGAGCGAAATCCGCGCGCATGGGTTCGCCGCTGTTGTAACCGGAAATCATTCCGCACAGGGGCATGCGCCCGAACAGGTTCATCCGCGCCATCACCGCTTCCATGATCTCGCCGCCGACGTTCTCGAAATTGACATCAATGCCGTTGGGGGTCGCCGCCGCAAGCTGCTCGCGCCAGTCCGGCGCCTTGTAGTCCACCGCCAGGTCAAAACCCAGGTCCTCGACAATGTGACGGCACTTCTCGGTGCCGCCGGCAATGCCCACTACCCGGCAGCCCTGGATTTTGGCAATCTGGCCAACCACGGAGCCAACCGCACCCGCCGCTGCCGAGACCAGCACCGTCTCCCCGGGTTGCGGCCGGCCCAGTTCCAGCAGGCCGAAATAGGCGGTGATGCCGGTCATGCCGCAGGCACCGAGCATGGTGGACAGCGGGATCGGCAGGTCAGCCGGCAGCACCGACATGGCATTGGCGCCCTCATCCGCGAGGCAGTAGTCCTGCCAGCCGGTGAGACCCAGCACGTGGTCGCCCGCCTGATAGCGCGGGGAGTTGGATTTCACCACCACGCCAATGCCGCCGCCGCGCATCACTTCGCCAATGGCCACCGGGGGCATGTACTGGTCCATATCGCTCATCCAGATACGATTGGTCGGGTCCAGGCTCAGGTACAGCACCTGCACCAGCGCCTCACCGGGGCCGGGCTCCGGCAGCTCTGATTCAACAAAATC
>JBLRXF010000108.1:0-9071 GCA_047920875.1 Haliea sp.
GACTTCACAAAACGCGGAATCATGGCGCAACCTCTCAACTGTCCTCTGTAATAGAGCCCTACAAAACTTCAATCAGATCCAGGGGGTACTTGTACAGGCTCTCCGTCAGGTCCTCCCCAATCAAGAACACGTTTTCCATGTGGGAGGGACCGTAGCGGCTGCCGAAATACAGGCAGTCAACGCTCAGCACCATGGATGGTTTGACCTCGAAGCCCTCCGTAGCCGCCTGTAACCCTGTTGACGGAAAGGGCACCGGGCTTTCGAGCGGCACGCGTCCGATGGAATGAATGATCATCAGCAACTTGTCCGGAACAGCAAGTGCCTGTGCGGCACCAGAGCGCACCGATTCGCAAATGGCAGCGGTATTCACCCCGGGCTTGAGTTGGGCCACCATCTCGGCAAAACAGCGCTGAACCTGTGCATGCTGTTCGCGGTAGGCTGGCGGAGCCTTGCCGAAATGCGCCGTTCGACTGACATCAATCCAGGTATTCTTGTACCTCCCCTGGGTTTCCAGTATCGCGATGTCACCGTGCGAAAAGGGCTTGTCGTAGAATGTTCGAAACAAATCGGGCCTGAAAATAGTGTCGTAGCTACCGCCAAACAGCATCGGGCTATGCGGCAAGGGATCGATGTCCTCATCGATCATGAAGTGAGCCACCCGCTTCTCAATCTCTGCCCAGCTTCGTCCGCAGCGCAATTCACCCACAGTGAATCCCATTACCCTGTCGGCTTTTTCCCCTGTTTCGCGAAAAACGGCTATCTCACCCGAGGTTTTTATTGCGCGGGCGGCCATGATCGTTTCAAGCCCATCCGCGTATTTCTGCCCATTGGCCTGGTTCAACGCCATGCCGACACGCAGGTCATCGAACAGTATGGTCTCGGCAACCACACCCTGGTGACGGAGGCAATCCGCCAAGGCATTGATAATGTTCGACGCGCAGCTTCCATCAATAGAGTTCGACAAGGCGTTGAGTTCCTCGGCGACGTCGGCGGGCAACTCCAGGTCCATGTCTGTCGATCTGGCGGTCACGCAAAAATTCAGGAAATCGAAGGTTCGCAAACGATCAAAGAGAAGATCCTGCCCCTCCCTCGCGGCCACGACCAAGCCAATCAGGCTGGCTTCCGGCAGGAACAGTGTGACGGGCAGGTTAGCAGAGGCTGGTACAAACACGGCGGCTATGGGTTCTGGCTGTCGCCAGCCATCCATGACAGACTCAAATCCACTGATATATCCGACGTTGTCGGTGGTGGTTAAGACGATGCCAGCGGCACCGGACTCTACCAGTTTTGCACGCAGCCTTTCGCTTGCTTCCCGCCTCATTAAACTCTCCTTTTAAAGACCAAGTGACGCCTTAACCTGCTTCGTTTTCTCGCACCCAATTCACCACCGTATGATAGTGGTGGCGCAAGCCGAGTTCATGATCGTGAAACAGCACGTCGGGCACGAGGCCCTGGCGCATGGCGCGGTGAATCCTCTCCAGGGTATTCGCGTCCTCCAGCACCGCATCGCGCAGCTCCACAATAGCGTTTTCCTGACCAAAGCGTTGCGCGGCATTGGCCGCACCGCGGAGATAGCCGCGCATCTGCCAGACCACGCGATCGGGCCCCAGCGGCCACATCTGGTGGGTAAAATACATGCCGCTGCTGATCACAATGATCAGGTTGGGGAAAAACGCCGTGACGTCTATTGCCCAATTCTCAGCGCGCGTTTCATTGAGGCCCTTGGGCAGCTCGAACTGGGTATCGGTACCACCGCTGGTCACGGAGGGGCCTGCAGAATACTGGTAGGCCAAGGCCTGCACCGGGCCCGGCTCATAGGCCGGGTTGCCCCCAACAGACATCGTCCTGTGAGGGCCCTTTAGGCGGATATCCAGCAGGCGACCAAAGGGATTATGAGGGCCTGCCAACGTGTGAATGATCGAGCGTTCGTGCAGAAAGGGCACGTGATAGGTCTCGCAGAATGAGTCGATCATCGATTTCCAATTGCACTGTATTTCACCCTCGAACTCGAAGCGGTTTTTCCCCTCCGCAAAAGGGTAACCCACCAAATCCTGCGCCTGCTGGCCAAGGAATTCTTCCAGAGACATAGAAGGTTCAGGATCGAGATTGAAAAAGATAAAGCCTTCCCAGCACCCGGCCGGCAATTCAGTCAGCCCGCGCTGGGAGCGATCAAGCTCGTGAAATGCCTTGATGTCGGGCACAGCGGCCAAACTGCCGTCGAGCCCATAGGCCCAGCCATGGAAGCGGCAGCGAAAGGTAGTGCACTGGCCACGCTCGCGCTGCTCCAGCTGGTTGCCACGGTGCCTGCAGACGTTGTGAAAAGCGCGGATGACGCCGTCCTTGCCACGCACCACAATCACGGACATATCGAAAGTGGGCACCTGCTTGAGGAAAAAATCACCGGGGTTGGGGATCTCCTCCACCCGCCCAGCGCACAGCCAGGTTTTGCGAAAAATACTGTCCAGCTCGCGCTGATGAAATGTCGGGCACCAGTAAGGCTCTGTGGCAACCGGGCCCGTGCCCAGCTCGGGATGACGAAGGGTAAGGTTGGCGGGGGTAACGGATTCGGCCATGTTATCGACTCTGTGCCTGGTTATCGGAAATCTGTTCACGGAGCGTAAAGCTCTCTGCAGGGAAGCCATCGAGCACCTGCGGGCTCTGGTACCACTCCACGGCCGGGCCGATTTCGGCCAGCGCAAGCAACAGCTTGAGCAGCCGCTCTTCGGCCTCAGTCAGCTCGCCCAGTTGCCGCTCACTGAGCAGGGCCAGTGCAGCCGGCGCGTGGGGCAGGATGGCGTGATAGAAACGTTCGATGTCGGCATAGGCGGTAGTCTGGCGCCTGTGAGACCTGGCCCGGGAGTCGGGCAGAACCCAGTCATCGACGAAAGGCTCCAGCTCGGCAAAGCCCAGGGGGAGTAATGGCTGCATGCGATATCCTTTTATTGTTGGCGCCAACCATCCAGAACGGTCACGGGACGCTATCACTTGGCATCCTGCCGAGCATAAGTCATCTTTTTCCACGCTGTAAACGCTTTCATCGGGTTGTTGTACGATGAGCGAGCCTTGCCGAGCCGGTGAGTCCATGGTTGGATGCGCTCTTCACTGGGCTTGATGCTGCACACACGAGGAATCCAGGAAGATGACTGAAGACAAGACACCCGGTGCAATCCCGGAAAGGGAACTGCGCCTCGCCCTGGTGTGCTACGGCGGTGTCTCCCTCGCAGTCTACATGCACGGCATCACCCGCGAGATTCTCAAGCTAATACGCGCATCGCGCGCTTACCACGCCATACCTGAAGATAAAGCCGCCACTGGGCGCTACGAAGACGAGCACCGGCACCACGGTGAACTGGACACCGAGCGCGTGTACTTTCAACTCCTGCAGCAGATCGGCGGCACCGTGCGGCTGCGAGTCCTCGTGGATGTCATTGCCGGTGCCTCCGCAGGGGGCATCAACGGCATCATGCTGGCGCGGGCGCTGGCCTTCGACCTGTCGCTGGACCCACACCGCAAGCTGTGGCTGGAGCTGGCGGACGTTGATGAACTGCTGGATCCCCAGGCACGGGCCAGCAATCTGTCAAAAGCCTACATGCGGCCGCTGTTCTGGCTTGCCGGCCTGCAGCAGCGTCGGCGTCAGCGCCGCCTCGGCAGCGCCGGCGAAGACCCGGAGGTGCTGCATAATCTATCGCTGTTCATGCGCTCACGCTGGTTCGAGCCACCTTTTTCCGGATCGCGCATGAGCGCCATGATGCTTGATGCTCTGGAAGCCATGGGCGGCGAAGAGCAGACCTGCAGCCACAACTCCCTGTTGCCGCCAGGGCTGCCACTGGAACTGTTTGTCACTACCACCGACTTCTGGGGACAACCGCAGACCATTGCCCTGCACGATCCGCCGGAAATCCAGGAACGGGAACATCGCCATCTGTTCCAGTTTCATCACCACTGCACCCAGGATGGGATTCGCGCCTCTACCCTGGGACGCGACCAGCTGCCGTCCCTGGCCTTCGCCGCCCGCGCCACCAGCAGTTTCCCCGGCGCCTTCCCGCCCACCCGGCTGCCGGAGATGGACGCCCTGGTGCATCAGCGTGGAATGGACTGGGCCGGGCGGGAAGCCTTTATCCGCGAGCAGTTCAAGACCTCGCGTCGGGCCGGCGAGCGCCCGGAAGATGCTGCTTTTATCGACGGCAGCGTGTTGATGAACAAACCGGTCTCCGTGGCACTTGATGCGGTCCAGCGTCATCCCGCCCATCGGCAGACCGATCGTCGCCTGGTCTATCTTGAGCCCAACCCGGAAGTGGAACGCGAGCTGGAACATGAGATCCCGGGGTTTTTTAAAACCATTGTTGGCGCGCTCTCCAACATTCCCCGGCATCAGCCCATCCGCGACGATCTGGAATGGATCGCCAGCTTCAATGAACAGGTCCACTTGCACCGGGAAGTGGCAGACGGGGTGCGCGCCCAAGTGTTGGAGACCATGGGAGCCACACTGGACGCCGAGCTGATCGCAGTGCCCGATGCGCGCTGCATCGCGCGCTTGCGCAGCGACGCCAATACCCGCGCCGCCGTAGAAGCGGGCTATGCTTACGAGGGCTATACTCGGCTCAAGGTTCTGGGACTGCTGGACGAACTCGCCGTACTGTTCGAACACAGCAGCCGCGGGCTCTCGCGCGCCGAGGCCGTGGCGCGGGTACAAGCCTGGGCGCGCATTAAACGCATTCGCCCCATGGGCCATACCGCCGCCAGCGCCCGCTATGGTGATGCCGCACCGTGGGTACTCTTTCTGCGCAATTACGATATCCGTCACCGTCTGCGCCGGGTGCTGCTGCTGATTCGGCGCAGCAACGAACTGTACACTGCTCCAAGTCTCGCCGGGGTAGCGGAGCTAGAGGCTCACCTCGACCAGCTCAAGCTGCGCCTGTACCACCGCGCCGAACAGCTGCGTGAGCATTTGCACTGGCGCAGCCAAAAACTGCAACGTGCGGATACTGCTCTGCAGGGCCATCATCTGAACGCTTTTCTGGTGCAACTGCGGGAAAACCTCGACCTGGAGCAATTCGATGCCGCGCTGGATGAAGATCTGGCGGTATGGTGCAGCGACCTGCCGGACCTGTCCCTGGCGCGGGAAGTGCTGACCGCCTATTGCGGCTTCGCCCAGTACGACGTGCTGACTTTCCCTATGACAGGGAACCAAAATCTGGATGCCCTGGAGGAAATCAAGGTCGATCGCATTGCCGTGGATGACGCCAACACCCTGCGCAAAGGCGGAGCCAGGGACGTGCTCAAGGGCGTGCAGTTTGGCAATTTTGGCGCCTTCTTTTCACGCCGCTCCCGTGAGAACGACTACCTGTGGGGCCGCCTGACAGCCGCCGAACGGCTGGTCGACATTGTCTGCAGCGCGGCACCCGAAGCGGTCGCGGCGGGGGTGGACCTTGCGGCCATCAAGAAGGCCTTGTTCCTGTCCATTCTTGAGGCAGAAAGCCCGCATCTGGGCGAAGTTGGCGAGCTGATAGCTGCGCTGAAGGAGGAGGCCAGCGGGCTCTGAGCCTGAGTCCCAGGGGAACAGGTCAGCGGGAGGGGACAGGTCTGAAGACCTGTCCCCGAGCTGCTGGTCCAAGCCTCAGGGCGCGTACCACACCGGCGAGGTGTAAGCGCGCTCCTGCAAGGTGTCAGGCTGACCCGCGGCCTCCGCCTGCCCCAGCGCAATCGCATCCAGCAGCGAGTGGCGCGGCGTCGGGATTTCCAGTACCCGCACGTAGTAAAACGCTGCTTGCGTGGGATCAAAGTCCGGGTCCTGCCAAAGAGTCGCCAGCTGTGGTTCACCGATGCTGTTGTCCCAACCGCCGGTGGCCACATCGACCGTGCTCCCCACCGCGGGCAACTGGCCACTCTCGAGGCTGCGCTCGCCGGACCAGGCCACATCGTAGACGCGCTCCTGAGGCGCGCCCGCAGCATCAATCCAGCCCTTCACTACCTGAATCCGGTCGAGGTTGGCACCCAGAGGGTCCCGCGTGGCCTGCACCAGAATCTGTGGAGCCAGACCCGCCTGGCCCGGCGCCGGCAGTACACCGCCCATGGGCACGCCGGCAGCTGCCGCAGCCCGCCAGTCGTCAGCGCCATCAACCGCTACTACGGGCAGGTTCCAGCCCGCGTAAAGCTGCACACCGATGCGGGGGCCGGTCGTGGCGTAGACTTCGCGGCGGCGCAGCGCTTCCAGGATGGATTCGCGGGTATTGGACTCCGCCCAAACCGCCGCCAGGCCCGAGGCGGACATCGCCCAGCCAGTCGGACCCTCGCCCCCGTCCCAACGATTGTTCTTGTTCTCGGGAATGGAGTCAGTGGCGAGTTTGCCGTGGAAATTGCGCTCTTCCGCGGAGGGCAGGGCCGTGTGAGAGTCGGTAGAGCCAATGAAGCCAAGGCGATAGGGATTGGTCCCGACTGCCGCTTCCAGAGCAAGGCCCCGCAACAGCCCGGAGCGCAGATAGTCTCCGGGCTTGGGGATGTATTCACTGGTGCCCTGCTGGATATGGTAGGGATAGGTTTCAAAATCCGCAAAAGGGTCGTTCGGGGACAGCGCCGGATGGGTTTCGGAGTCGCCCTTGATCTGGGTGATCTCCGCCACCGGCTCCCAGTAGCTGCGCGTCTCCGCCCACTCTGCGCTCACCGGCTCACCGCGCAGGGTCTGGTCATCGAACATGAAGCCCTTGGAGATATTGGAGTTGTGCGGGATGGCGATAAAGTCGTCGCCGGTAGCGGCGGCCGTCTCTGCAAGCCAGCGCCACAGGTCTTCGGGGTAGGGGCTGTCGTCAAGGCCAAAGGGCTGATATTGCTGCGCGCTGCTGGCGTTGCCGTCGGTCACCACCACCCGGTGCAGGTTGGCGCCACCGGGCACGGAGCTCCATTCCCAGCCAATCATCGCGGTAAAATTGCCGGGGTCGTTGTGGCGATCTGCGGCATCGGTTATCTGGCGCCAGGTATCCGCCTCCACTTTCGGCAGAGGCGGGATCAGGCTGGAACCCAGAGTCTCCGCCGCTGCTGCGCGCGGATCTGCATCGGGCTTTGGCAACACGGAAACAAACAATTCGCTGCCGCGCCCCGCATCCACGCGCAGGCGCAGCAGCCAGCCGACAAAGCCGGCTTTCAGCTTGTCCACCAGGCCGGTCTCGACCCCCTCAGAGCCATTGAAATACAGGTGTCTGATCACGCCCAGGTATTCGGCATGGTCAGAGACGACAAGGAAGTCCAGCGGGGTTTCTATCTGCACCCGAGCCCGGTGATAGGGATGAATGACAGGCAGCCCCTTCGCATAGCGATAGGCCGTGTCAGGATCTGCCAACAGGTTGTTATTGGCAAAAGCATCCGAGGAAAACGTGGTGTGCAGATGCGTGTCGCCCCACAGCAAACGCTTTTCCTGTGCTGCGGCTGTCAGTGGCAGCCACAGCAGCAGCCCCCATACCATCCAGTTATTGTTATTCATCAGACCTGTCTGCTCCTGATCTCGCTGCCCGATTGGTTGGCCCGCGATGTTAGCGCAAACCGGCAGTTCAATCATACAGACTGTGCGTGCCTATGGCAGCCCGGATTAACGGAATGCCCGAGCGAGTTGCTACCATCCAGCGCAGCCGTCACGTGCCATGACAATAACACTGATAACCGCCACACGGACAAGGTCGACCCATGCCGAGCACCTTTCTTGATCTACAGGACATCAGCGACCACAGCTCCGGGGGCAAGGCCTGGGGGCTGTCGCGTCTGCAGCGGATGGGACTTGCCGTCCCGCCCGCCTTTGTCATCCACAACGCGCAGGGCGATCACTGCCCGGAAACGCTGGCACAACGCTACAGGGCCCTCGGGGAACGGCCGGTAGCGGTGCGCTCTTCCGCTCTCGGTGAAGACGGCGTGAACGCGTCCTTTGCCGGCCAGTACGACACTGTACTCAATGTCGTGGGGATGGAAGATCTGCAGCGAGCGATCAGCCAGTGCATTGCCTCAACAAGTTCGGACCACGCCCGCCATTACCAGCAAAAACAGTTGGACGGCGCCAGCGCCAGCATGAACGTGGTGGTGCAGAACATGGTGGATGCGCGGGTTGCGGGCGTGGTGTTCACTGCGGACCCGGTCAGCGGCCGGCGCGACCTGCTGGTGATCGACACGGTAGCCGGCCTGGGCGAGGCGCTGGTCAGCGGCGAGGCGACACCGGACCACTATGGCGTGAATCGCGACGGGGTGATCGTGCGACGCCAGCTGACGGGCGCGACGCCGCTGCTGTCAGAAACTGAAATTGCCACGATTGCACGCCAGGCGCGAGCGGCCGCCGCACATGAGCAGCAACCGCTGGATCTGGAGTGGGCGATCGATCAGGAGGGCACCCTGTTCTGGCTGCAGGCCAGGCCCATCACCACCCTGCCCGCCGATCTCAACGAATTTGACAGCGTCCTGCCGCAGCCCGATGACGTCCTCACCATCAGCAACATCAGCGAGATGATGCCGGGGGCGGTGTGTCCGCTGACAGCCTCCTTTACCGGCTGGGGGATCGATTACGGTCTGCAGCACATGCAGGTCACGGTTGGCGCCAGACAGCACATCGATCGCCAATGGCAGCTCACCGCCTCGGCCTACGGTCATCTGTTCCTGAATTTGTCCGGTAGCGCGGTCATGTCCGCCGCCGTGTTAGGTTCAACAATCGAGCAGACCGGACAGACCCTGTGCGGCCGCATCATCCCGGAGCTCAAACCGATGCCGGCGCAGCCCCGGTGGCGCCGGATCGTCAACACTGGCCGCCTGTTGCGCTACTGCCTCACGGCACCTGGTGTGGTGGAGCGCTTCGGCGCCGAATTGCAGGCCTTTGTGATCGAGCAGCGACCCGACAGCGCCAGCATGTGGGCCGAGCTGGAGTCGAAGTCCGGGTTCTTCGACCACTGCATGGCGGTGCATATCCAGTCCTCGGCCCTGTCAGGATTTCTCTGCTCCATCGTTGAAAACCGGGTCTCCGGGCACGCCAACGCCAGCACCGGCGAGGAGCAGGCCGAAGCCATGCGGCTGCTGGCAGGCGCCACCGGCGTGGAGAGTGCCCT
>JBLRXF010000109.1:0-9003 GCA_047920875.1 Haliea sp.
CACGACCCCTGCCTGAGCCTGGACCACCCTTTCCATCGCTACCGACACACGAAGCCGGACCCGGATTACTCCGGGCCCGTCTTGTTGGAGCTCATAACCGGATTTGAACCGGTGACCTCTTCCTTACCAAGGAAGTGCTCTACCGACTGAGCTATATGAGCCTTACTCTTACCCAACTGGAGCGGGTAGCGGGAATCGAACCCGCATCATCAGCTTGGAAGGCT
Organism: Haliea sp.; assembly: GCA_047920875.1. Classification (GTDB taxonomy): domain Bacteria; phylum Pseudomonadota; class Gammaproteobacteria; order Pseudomonadales; family Halieaceae; genus Haliea. The sequence continues at coordinate 225 of JBLRXF010000109.1, forward strand.
GAGGTTCTACCTTTGAACTATACCCGCCTGACCCGCTAGCATTTGGCGGCATAGCCGCGGGAGTGCGACTCCTGCTACTCTTCCCTTACTTCTACTCTTGGTGGAGGGGGGTGGATTCGAACCACCGAAGCTTTCGCGTCAGATTTACAGTCTGATCCCTTTGGCCACTCGGGAACCCCTCCAGAAGGCGGCATATTCTGCGGAGGGACAGGTGCTTTGTCAACACGTTCGCCGAAGATTTTTCCCTAGGAGAAGCGGCCGCAATCGCTGCAGTGCAGCCGGAAAATCCCAGTGGCGCATGCTCTGGTCTACATGGAAAACAAACTCATGACCTTCGGCAACAAGCAGCAGAGGCCGCAATGCCTGCCAGGTTGTCGTTGCGCGCATGTCGTCTGTCTCCAGCTCGACACACAAGGCGTCGAGACTGGGCCGCAACAGCGCCAGAGACGTTGTGCCAGCAGACAGTGACTCGGCAAGACCGTCAGGCTGGTCGGCGATGGCGGTGAGCGCCTCACTGAGACTGGCTGCCAGAGTTGCCAGGTAGCTCGTCATCAGCGCATCATCATTGCGTCTGATGGCGCGTTCCACGTCCTTGGCATGACGAGAAAGCGATTCCAGCCCCAAGGTCGCCGCAACCCCCTTCAGGGTATGGGCACAGCGCTGCGCGGCCAGTCTGTCACCACGGGCCAGGGCATCGCGAATTTCGTCGACATCATGGCGATGGCGTTCAGTAAATTCACCCAGCAGACGATCAAGGACGTCCTCGTTACCCGCAACGTAATGAAGGGCCTTACCTTTATTCAGGACCCGTTCACCGGCACCCGCACCGGACTCGGACGGCTCTGGCCGCTCGGTCGAAGCCATGAGGGTTGGCGCAACGCCATCGGCGGGGAGCCAGTGCGCCAGAATGGCATAGAGTCGATCGGGCTCGACCGGCTTGGTAACAAAGCCATTCATCCCAGCCTGCAGGCAGTGATGGCGATCTTCCTGAAACGCGTTGGCGGTGAGCGCCAGAATGGGCAGGTTGCGGCCTGCAGCTGTCGCACGGATCCGCCGCGTTGCCTCCAGGCCATCCATCACTGGCATCTGCACGTCCATGAGGATAAGGTCAAAAGTATCGCGCTGGACCTCTGTCACGGCCTCCGCGCCATTTTCTACCGAATGCACCTCCAGATCGACCGCTGTCAGCAGGGCCTCCGCAACCTCGCGATTAAGGGCGTTGTCTTCCACCACCAGAACCCTTGCCCCCGGCCGGATTGCCTGCCCGATGCCAAGCACCGACTCTTCCTGTACCGGCTGGCCGGCCGAGGCCCGGCGCATGGGCAAGCTAAACCAGAATGTGCTGCCCTGCCCGGGAATACTGCGCACACCAATGTCACCGCCCATCAGCCTGATCAGCCGCCGGCTGATCGCCAGACCGAGACCAGTGCCGCCGAACTTGCGGGTTGTGGCGGCGTCAGCCTGCTCAAAGGGCTGGAACAGCCTGGATTGCTGCTCAGGGGTAATCCCGATACCGGAATCCTCCACCTCGAAGTGCAGCAGCAACTCGTCGCCACGCTCTTGCTGCACCTGTACCCTGATGATGATTTGGCCCTGGGGAGTAAACTTGGCCGCATTGCTGAGCAGATTGATCAGAACCTGCCCCATGCGCGTCGGGTCGCCGAAAACCCAGGCATCGGCCAAACGGGGATCCAGTTCCTCGCGCAGCTCCAGCCCTGCCTGGGCGACACGGTCACCCATCATGCTACAGGCGTGATCGACGATGGTCAGCAACTGGAAGGGGAGCACTTCCAGCTGCATGTGGTCTGCCTCGATTTTGGACAGGTCCAGAATATCGCTGATCAGTCCCAGCAGGTGCTTGATTGAACGGTTGATCTTGTCAAGCTTTGCGAGCTGTTCAGGTTCGGTAAGATCCGCGCGCAGCAGATGGGAGAAGCCGAGGGCAGCATTCATGGGCGTCCGAATCTCGTGACTCATATTGGCTAGGAATACGCTCTTGGCCCGGTCTGCCGCTTCTGCCCGATGCCGCGCCGCCTCAGCCTCCAGGGTACGCTTTGCCACTTGCTCCTCAAGGTGGTTGCGGTAGGCATGCAGCTCTTCTTCATTGGCTCGCCGCTGGGTGATGTCGCGGATAAAGACATAAAAACGGCCGTCACTCCCCTCCGACCATGACACGATAACCTCTGCAGGAAATTCACTGCCATCGAGGCGCCGCATGACCGTCTCGAAACTGGCGGCCCCAGTCTCTTGCAGGGCTGCCATTCGAGACAGCACCTCATCGCGGCCATCCCGGGCGTCAAACTGCCAGACGAACTGGCCGATCACATCCTCATGGGCACAGCCAACCATGCGACAGAAGGCGCCATTCACCTCGATGATCTGTCCCTCCGTATTCACCGCCCAGAAACCATCGGAGGTACTTTCGATAGCGGCACGGAACTGCTGCTGCCGCTCCAGCAAGGCCTGTTCTGCGCGTAAATGTTCGGTAATGTCGTTCCAGATTATGGAGATAAAGGATCGCCCGCGCAGTATGAGGGTACTGACGCCAACCCGGACATCCCGCAAGCTGCCATCCTTGCAGCGCCGCTTGCTCTGGAACTCGGCCCCACCGGCCTCTTCAAAATCAGCAATCTTCTGGCGGATTTCGGCCTCGCTCATTTCACCCTGGATATCCGGCAAGCGGAGCCTGGCGAACTCTTCATGGCCATAGCCCAATTGGCTCGCAGCGCTGTCATTGAATTCGACGATGCGCAAATCTTCCACGCTCACCAGTACCACGGCCTCTACCGCCTTTGACACGATGCCGCGAAACACCGCATCGCGCTCCCTGGCGTGAAGTGTCTCAAGGCGACGCTGCAACACGCTGCGCAGACGGTCAACCACCCGATCCAGCAGCTGTACCTCCTCATCGATAAAGTCTGGAGACTGGGACTGCCCGGCGGCCGGAGCACAGGCCAGATAGACCGTGCCCTGCCCCAGGCCGACCACGGTAAAAGAACGGGACAGGCGTGTGCCAGGAACCTCCGCATCACCGGCGTGAACCCTGACTTCGTTCCACGCCAGGCGAACAGCTACCTGCTCCGGATATCGCATGCCCTGCCGCAACGCCTGAGCCACTTGCTCGAACATTGGCTCAAGCTCGGCATCGATATCTTCAGTAACGTGGAACACCGTGTGCAGGCAGCCCTGCTCCTTGAGCCGTTCCTGCAGCTGGTATTCGGCGTCGCGCAGGGCGGTGATGTCCCGTGACACTCCGAGAATGCCGATCACCTCGCCACTGGCATCGCAAACTGGCGTCTTGAGCGTCAAGTAGCGCCCATCTATGCTGCCATCCGGACTGCGCAACCACTCCTCGACCGGATTCACCTGCCCTGCGGCCATGGTCTCCTGGTCAGCCCGGCGGAAGGCCTCAGCGATATCGGCGGGAAAGAAGTCGAAATCCGTGTGATCGACGATCTGCTCGGCAGAGCGCCCGACCAGCTTTTCCATCACTGGATTGGCGAACAGAAACACGCCGGCGCTGTCTTTCATGAAAACCAGGTCAGGAATCGTGTCGAGCAGGGTTTTAAGGTGCTGCTGTTGAGTCTGCAACTCCTGGCTGCGTTCACGCAATATGCCCTGGGTGTGCCTGAGCACCCTGCCGTAATGCAGGCTAAGACCCAGCGCCAGCAGAATCACTCCCAGCAGAGCAAAAAGCATCAAGACCCCTGCGCGATGATCGCTCCAGACCTGGGCAAAGGTGACACGCTGACGGTGCTCATAGGGCGGCAAGCGCAACTGCCGAGCGAGCTCGATTACCCCGCCATAATCCAGGGGCAGGCCAAAGCCATAAATACCCAGGCGCCCCGCGAGATCTCCGCCGGGCTCAATCAGCAGCAGTGCCCCCACCAGGCGCCGGGCCAGCGCAGGATCCAGATGGGGCATCATCAGCAGCGCAAAACCGGGATACAGCCGCGAGGACAGCTGCCAGGGGTAGCCCGGCAGATCCAGCGGTTCAAGTACGCGCAGAGTCTCCGGGGCAACCCGCCCGGCAACCAGCAGGGCCTCCAGGGTTCCGGCACGGACGAAGGCCGCATCGACCTCCCGCGCCAACAGGGCCTGCACCGCTGAGGCGTGAGGCTGGCCTGTCTCCTGCACCTCGAGTGCCGGCGGCCCCTCGTCACCCTGCTTGAGCATCTCCCGGGCCAGAGACTGGAAGCCGGCCAGCAAGCTCACGTCAGCTGTAGCGACCTTCAAACCCTGCAGATCCGCGAGGGCTTGCAAGTCGCTGCGTTCACGCAGCACCAGCGCGGTGCCGCCCAGGCCCTCGACAGGGAGCCCGGAGGACGTCCGCTTGATCAGGGTTGCCGCAGCAACCAGGGAAGCCATCCGGTCCGCATTGACGACATAGTGCAGACCATCGGTAATCACCGCATCGACTGAGCCACTGCGCATGGCTAGGTCGAGCTCATTCCGGGGATAGGGCCGCACACTCACCCGCGCAACGTCCAAGGTCTCCACGAGGTAGCGCTCCAGCACTGGCCAGTTTTCGTTAACCTCGAGAGCATCGTCCTGCATGACGCCAATACGAAGCTCCTGGGCCATCAGCGGAACGGCCAGCAGGCATGCGACCCACACCAGCAACGCACGCAGCGGGCGGGGGCGGCAGACCCGGAAGCACATCAACGGGTCTCCGGCAGGTATGCCGCCGAAAACAGCCGCCCAAAATCAGGCAGCGGGGAGCAGGCACCCTCCTCATTCAATATTGCGCAGAGCGTCTCGGCTGCAGCCGTCAACTCAGTGGCCGGCGCCGTCAGGTACTGCCGGTTGAACTGGGCATTGGGAACGTTAATGCCACGAAACACCTCGCGGGCAATCTGCACATCCACACCCAGGAGGGATGCCAGCTGGTAGTTGCTGTTGAGAGGGTCTGCGCGCCACTGCTGCTGCACCGCAAAGTGGCCATCAACAAGGCGGCGCAGCGCAGACGCAGACCTGTGCAGGGCCTCACGGCGCACAGCCAGAACATCAGTAATCAGAAAGGGCAATTCGCGACTGTCGAACACCGTCACCAAGCCCTGACTGTGCAACTGCTGAACCGCAGGCTGATACGCAAGAATGGCATCCAGACCACCGGCGTTCCAGGTGGCCACTGCATCACCGCTAAAGTGCACCACTTCGATATCATCACGGGCGAGCCCCGCTGCAAAAAGTGCCCGATTGAGCATGACCATGCTCAGCGCAGTGTCTTCGGCACCCACCCTGGCGCCAGCAAGCGCGGCAAGGGCAGCTCTCTCCGGCCTGGCCAACAGCGCATCAGCGCCCACGGAGACGTTAAAAACCAGCACCACAACCAGGTCCACACCCTGCGTCTGCAGAGACAGCACAGTGTCCAGAGTCAGGCCAGCGCCGTCCACGTCCCCATTTGCCAGCGCAGTGACCGAATCACCAAGGCTTGTTTCCCGCAGAATCTGCACCTGTGAGGGCGACACAAGGCCCTGCTGGGCGGCAAGGTGCATGAAGGCATAACCGGGCCAGTCGTGCAGCATAATGCGCAGCGGATGCGAGCGGCCGCAGCTGGCAAGGGCGGGAAGCATGGCGGCCATGCCCAACAATCCGGCACCCTGCAGGAAACGTCGGCGGTGTTGCCGGAAATCGCCCGGAGTCTCAGTGGACATCAAGCATTTCTACTTGGGAGTACTCATCACGGTAGCGGTCGGCAATGGCCTGAAATTCATCCTGACAGCTTAGGAAGGCATCGACCAGGTCGGGATCGAAGTGCGAACCGCGGCCGTCCACGATCATTTTTGCCGCTGCCTCTCGCGACATGGCTGCCTTGTAGACCCGGGGGCAAATCAGCGCATCATAGACGTCTGCCAGTGCCATCAACCGCGCCGACAGGGGTATCGCCTCCCCCGCCAAACGGTCAGGGTAGCCGGTGCCATCCCAGCGCTCGTGGTGGTAATGGGCGATATCCATGGCCACAAACAGGAACTCCAGCCCGGCCGTGTCCTGTTCACCCTGAATGGCGTGCCAGATTGCTTCCGCGCCCAGCGCAGCATGGGTCTTCATGATCTCCCATTCATCGGGGTCGAGCTTGCCCGGCTTGAGCAGTATGGAATCGGGGATACCGACCTTGCCGAGATCGTGCAGCACGGCGGCCTTGGCGTACAGGGCTATGGTTGCCGGCGTCAACTGCTCTGCATAGCGCTGGCTGCCAGACAGCGTTTCCGCCAACACCCGAACATAATTCTGGGTTCGCAGAATGTGCGTACCCGTCTCCTTGTCGCGCACCTCCGCCACACTGGCCAGAGCCCGCATGGTGACGTCCTGAATCCTGAGGTTTTCCGCCATGCGACGGGCGACCTCGCGCTCCAGCCAGGCATTCTGGTCACGCATGCGATCCCGGGCATCCTTGAGTTCGAGCTGGGTGCGCACCCGGGCCAGCACGATTGCCGGGCGCAGGGGCTTGGTGATGTAATCCACGGCGCCCAGAGCAAGCCCCTTGGCTTCATCCCCCTCGGCGTCCATGGCAGTGACAAAGATAACGGGGATCTCACGGGTGGCCGGGTTCTCCTGCAGCCGCGAGAGAACCTCGTAGCCGTCAAGCCCCGGCATCATGATATCGAGCAGTATCAGCTCGGGTTGCGGTTCAGAGGCGGCAACGACCAGGCCACGCTCACCATTGGAGGCCACCCGTACCCGGTATTCCGGCATGAGAATCTCACCCAATACGGCGAGGTTTTCCGGTGTGTCGTCCACCACCAACAGAGTGCGCTGCCGATCCTGAGCTGACTGTTCACCAGAGATGTCCACATCCCTACCCTCTTGTGCGCGGAGCTCCTGCCCCAGCCACCCTGAACAACAGGTGCAGCAGCACTCCCCTAACTACCTACTGCCTTCAATCATCGCCCGAATCGCAGGACAGGGAAACCCGCCCGGGCAGAATAAATCTTGCGCCACATCAACAATGTCCGACACGGCACTCCGGCACCCCTGACAGACAGGAGCGGGTCACGCCGCCGCCGGCCCTCCATACCCTCAGGAGGTCAGTTCCAGGGTAGCCAGGGCCTTGACGTGCATTCCCCACTGATCGTTTTGCCCGATGACTTCGACATCCACGCTATTGCCAGTCAAAGCCTTCACTTCTCCCCGCAGGGTCATGGTGGTACCGGGAATATTGGGTGCACCCAAACGAACACTCAGCTTGCGGAAGATGGCATCGCGCCCCGCCCAGTCGCGAAGATACGTTTCCGTCAGCCCCTGGCTGGTCAGAATATTCATATATACGTCCGGCATGCCGCTGGCCTGGGCAAAGGCCTTGTCGTGGTGCACTTTCTCGAAATCACGGGTAGCCAGGGCGGCGCAGGTCACCAGTGAGGTGGTGATGGGAATGGGCCGCTCCGGCAAGGTCTGGCCCACGCTGACATCGGTACTCTTCAGGTTATGGCTCATGGTCACTGTCTCCTGGTTAACGTGGCTCAAGCGGAGGCCTTGCTGGCCGGGCGAAATTTCAGAACCTTGAACGTCTGTCGGCCCACAGGATCGCCGTTTTGATCTGAAAACTCGGTGACCGTTTCGTAAAAATAACCCTCCCCAAGGCCGGTTGTCTTGCGTGCAGAAACAGTATCGATACGAGTGCGCTGGGAAATCACGTCATCCAATCGCAGTTCGCGAAAATACTCCTGGGTAGTATCCGTAGCGACAATGCCGTTATAGCCATGCTCGTCGAACAGGTCTATCAGCTCCACCTGAGGATCCTTGGGCCGGCCGGTACTGGCAACCGCATAACCGGTCTGATTCCAGACAAAGAGCATGGTAGCAGGCGCCACGAGCTGACCCCGGCTGCCCACGGCCGCCGCTTCCGCATCAATGTGATCGGGGTTGCAATTACCCATGACTTCACACCAATGGCGAATCATTACCGCATTGACGGGATCGGCTGCCGTCGAGGAGCCGCACTCGCGGCCGACATAGGCGTAGATTTTCGCTTCCAGGGCGGCAATGTCCTCGGTACTCATGCAGGGCTCTCCGGGTTGGTTATTCAGGCCAGCAAAGGCTATGCCGGCAACATAATTGAATTTATATTCAATTTCAATTATCTTTTACCGCAGTCAGATTTATCCCCACAATCCCGATAACACGCGGTGGCAGTTATGGCACACAGTTTTCGCATGAAGCCCCCCATGGGGGAAGACAATGGCTGGTGGTGGCAGGAGGCTGCCGAAGGCCGCCTGGCGATCCAGCGCTGCACACAGTGCCAGACTCTAAGGCATCCACCGCGGCCCGCCTGCGGTGAATGCCACAGCTTCGAGTGGGATCACATCGGCGCTTGCGGTCGCGGAACCGTCTGCAGCTTCACCATCCTGCACCACCCCCAGTTTCCGGGCTTCGACTACCCGCTCATTGTTATCCTCGTGGAGCTGGAGGAAGGCACCCGCTTTACCTCCCAGCTGATCAACTGCGCGCCCGAGGATGTGGAATTCGACATGCCCGTGGAAATGGTCATGCACGAGGACCCGGACGGCTTCCGTCTGCCCATGTTCCAGCCTGCGAAAGGAGTCGCCGCATGACCCACGCCCTGAAAGACAAGGCCGCTATCGCCGGCATTGGCCTGACCGAGTTCTCGAAAAAATCCGGTGTCTCCGAGCTGTCCCTGGCGGCGCAGGCAACGCTCGCCGCCTGCGAAGACGCCGGCCTGCCACCCTCGGAGATCGACGGCTTCGTCAGCTATACCCTGGACTCCACGGACGAAATCGAGCTTGCCCGCACCGTTGGCGCCAACGACCTCAGGCTGTTT
>JBLRXF010000110.1:0-8975 GCA_047920875.1 Haliea sp.
GATCGGCGGGAGAGCGCCAGCGTCTGCGGCAAGTCCTGTCGGATCTTGGCGCCGAACTGGGGCTGGACAGCGCCGCCCTTATCGCCCGCACCGCCGCGGAAAATGTGACCGCATCACGACTGCGTGCTGATGCCCGGCACCTTGCAGCGCGCTGGCTCCAGCACCGTGACAGCGCTGCGCAGATCGTCCGCCCGCGTCTTGTGCTGGCAGAGCCGCCGCTGCCGCAGCGGGTTCTGCGCGATAGCGCCGGCGCCCGCATCGCGCGCGTGGTTGTGGATGACGCCCGCTGCGCAACCGATATCAGGGACTGGAGTGACAACAACCTGGAATGCCCGGTGCCAGTGGTTGTGGACTGCGACGACCCCGGAACGCTGTTTCAGCGGCGCGGCGTCGAAGCGGCCATTGCGGCCGCGCTGATCGCGACGGTGCCGCTGCCCTCGGGCGGCAACCTGGTCATTGAGCGCACCGAGGCCATGGTCACTGTCGACGTCAATACCGGTACCTACATCGGCCGCAATGATCTGGAGCAGACGCTGCTGCAGACCAACCTGGAAGCGGCTGCGACGCTGCCCCGACAGCTGCGCTTGCGGGCCCTGGGTGGCATCATCGCCATCGACTTTATCGATCTGCAGGAGCCCGGTCACCGGCGTGCCGTGGTGCTGGCGCTGGAGCAGTCCCTGGCTGGCGACCCCGATGCGGGCGCGATTACCAGCGTGGGCAAGCTGGGCTTGGTGATCCTGACTCGCAGGCAGACCCGGCCGCCGCTGATCGAGGTGCTGACGGCCCCCTGTTCACAATGCGCCGGCAGCGGGCGCAGCCCCCTGTACGCAGCGACGGCTCTGTGAAAACATCCATCTATCATCGTCTTGGCAACCTGCTTTGGGGCACCACTGTTGGCCTCGTCGTACTGCTGGCGGTCTTTGTCAGTAGCGGCCGGCTGCTGGTGTCGATGGTGGCGGAGAAGCAAGGCTGGCTCGTGGAGCAGGCAAACGCACGCATGCCCTTTGTGATTGAGGAGGGTCGGCTGTCTGCCGAGTGGCAGGGTTTCAGTCCGGTACTGGTGTTTACCGATCTGCGTCTGGCCTTTCCCGATGGCGAGCCGCTGCTGCTCGGTGGAGGCCGGGTGTCACTGGATGTCTGGCACAGCCTGGTGAGTCGCTCGTTGCGCTTCAGCCGTCTGCGTCTGCAGGATCTGGTGCTCACCGGTGAGCTGGACGCGAATGGCCGTTTCCGATTGCAGGGCCTGGGTGGCGGGGGGGGCGCGGCCGCCGCATGGCTGCAGGCTGTGCTGCTGGATATCGAGCGGGTAACGCTGGTGGCCAATACCCTGCAGCTGCAGCTGCCAGCTGGGACCGAAGAGCTGGGGCTGGAACTGACGCTGTTGCGGGACGGCGCCCGACGTCAGCTTCGCGGGCAACTGACCACGGTGGATGGTTCCCAGGTACTGATTCTGGCCGATGGTCTGGGTAATCCACTGGTGGCGGAAGACTACAGCGGCGATGTCTATGTCCGTGCTGGACTCAGGAACCTGGCACGCCTGGACCGCTGGCAACTGTTGCTGGGAGAATCCCTGCCGCTCACGGCGACCGGCAGCGCCGTGGTAGAGGGCTGGCTCAACTGGTCTGGCGGTGTATCCGGGCTGCAGCTGCGCCTTGAGGCTGAAGACCTGTTGCTGCAGGGCCGCAACGATGCCTGGGCGCTGCCGCTGGCCTCGCTGCGGCTGGAGTCCAGCCTGCTCCGCCAGGGGCAGCGCATGACGCTGTTTACGTCGGCTATGGAGATCGGCCACGGTGCCGAGGTACTTGTCCTGCCACGCCTGCAGCTGGACCTCTGGGGGGACTCGCTGCGTCTGCGTGGCAGTGGGCTGCCTCTGGCGCCCGGCAGCGAACTGCTGAACGCGTCGCGGCTGTTGCCGCCGGCCCTGTCTGCAGCGATAAGCGAGCTGGCGCCGCATGGAACGCTGGGCGCTGTACAGCTCTATTTGGAGGACCTGGCTGCCGGCGACGGGCGGTGGACACTGGAGCTGGGTTTCGATGATCTGGCGCTGAACTCCTGGCGTGGCGCTCCGGGTGTTAGCGGGGCCCGCGGCTTTCTGCGCTTTGCTCCCGGTCGCGGCGAGCTGATCCTCGACAGCGAAGAAGTGGTACTGGATTTTCCTTCGGTGTATCGCGAGCCACTCGCTTACCAAGAGCTGTTCGGCAGTCTGGACATGAGCTGGAACGCAGAGGGTCTGCGCCTGCGCAGCGGTTTGCTCACGGCCCTGGGCGAGGAGGGTACAGCGCGGGCACTGCTGGGTCTGTCGATACCCTTTGCTCCCACGCCCGCAGGCATTGAGATGGATCTGCTGGTCGGCTTGCGCGATGCGGATGCAGGCTACCGGGCCCGCTATCTACCCTACCTGTTGAATGACAATCTTCTGGCCTGGCTGCACACCAGCCTTGATCGCGGCGTGGTTGATGCGGGCGCCTTCCTGTGGCGCGGCAGTTTGCGTCCCGGGTCCGCGCCGCTGCGCACAGTACAGTTGTTCTTCGAAGTGCGGGATACCCAGCTTGCCTATCACCCGGATTGGCCGGCGCTGGCTGATGTTCAGGGTACGGTGCTGATTGATGACACCAACGTCAGCGTCTGGGCGGATCGCGCCTACCTTTACGACACTGCCATCGAGGCACTGTCCGCGGAGGCCTGGCGGGACAGCGAGGGCGCTATGCGCCTGGTCATCGCCGCAAGCCTTGCTGGCACCGTCAGCGACGGTCTGCAGGTGCTCAATCAATCGCCCGCCGGTGCCGGATTGCAGGGTGCCCTGGCGGAATGGCAGGCGGAGGGCAGCCTGGAGGCCGATATCCGCCTGCAGCTGCTGTTGGCGCAGCTGCCGCCACCGCCCACCGTGGAGCTCAGAATCGCGGTGGCAGACACCTCACTGGCGGTTAATCCCGGTAAACTGCTGCTGGAGGGCGTCAATGGGACGCTGTTCTACGACTCGGCCACTGGTTTCCGGGCCGAGCAGCTCACCGCCAGTCTCTGGCAACAGCCGCTCAGCCTGGCCCTGCGGCAGTTGCCCGCTGCCCCCGATGCGGTTGGTGGCGGCGCGGGCCCCCTGGCACCAGTGCAGCTGGCTTTTGCTGCTGATGTCCGGGCAGAGGCTTTACGCGCCTGGCTGGGGCCAACGCTGCCGCCATGGGTCAGCGGTGCTGCTGCGGTCAGTGGCAGCCTGGATTTTGTCAGGGGACGGCTGCCGCAGCTGCAGCTGAACTCGGACTTGCGGGGGCTGGCGCTGGATCTGCCGGCAACCTGGGCCAAGCCGGTTGAGGCCGCATTGCCCTTCAAGTTGCAAGCTGAACTGGGGGCCAGACCGCTGCAGCTGGAGTTGAGTGGTGGCCGCCGCTGGCACGCGCAGCTGAGTATCGGCGAGAATGGTCTGGAAGGCGCCGCGCTGGGATTGCAGGATCGCTCTCTGCCGCTGATTCCCGGCCAGCTGCGGGTTTCCGGCCACGCCGCGCTGGTGGATGTGGCGGCCTGGCAGACCCTCATTGCGGATCTGCCAGGCATTGCCGGGGAGTCACAGGCGCCCGGAGGTCTGCGCCTGAGCGTTGAGCAACTGCTGATCGATAGCCTGCAGTTGCAGGGGCGCGATTGGCGCCATGTGCTCCTCGACCTGGAGCAGGAGCGGGATCACTGGCTGCTTGCGCTGGAGACCGACTGGCTGCAGGGTGAGCTTGTGCTCGATGCCGATCTTGCCAGCGCCCGCCTTGATCTTGCCTATCTCGACCTGTCAGGACTTGGACCCGCTGGCGACAGCGAATTCGATCCGTCACAGTTCAGGCACTGGCCGGCGATCAAAATCGACATTGCAGACCTGCAGCGAGGTTCACAGCGGTTCGGCCATCTCGCCTTTGCACTGCAGCCGCAGGAGGATCGCCTGCAAGTGCAGCATATTCGGGGCGAGCTGCTCGGGTTCACCTTGTCCGCAGAGGATCCGGGAAGTCTGGTCTGGAGCGCGGATGGCACCAGCCTGAAGGCACAGCTGTTGACGGCCGATCTCGGCGACACGCTTTCAGCGCTGGGTTATGAACGCATTCTGGAAACCAGCCGCGGGCGCTTCGGTCTGGACCTGCACTGGCCTGGTGCGCCGCAGCAGTTTACCCTGGCGGCCAGTACGGGTGCCCTGTTGGTGGCCATGGAGGAGGGCCGATTCCTGACGGCATCTGCGGGTGCCTCCGGTACTCTGCGGGTGGTAAGCATTCTCAACCTGGCCGACATTGTGCAACGCCTGAGTCTGACCCAGCTGTTTGAGTCCGGCATTCCCTTTGACGGAATGCAGGGCACGGTCAATTTCAACGCGGGTATTATCGAGGTGCCGCGGCTGGAGGTGGCCAGCGCGGCCACGGGATTCCGCTTCAGCGGCAGCTCGGATGTCCTGACGCGCAGTCTCAATGGCGAGCTGGTAGCGACCCTGCCGGTGGCGAACAATCTGCCCTGGGTTGCGGCCCTTACCGCTGGCCTGCCGATCGCGGCGGGTGTCTTCGTGGTCAGCAAGCTGTTCGAGAAACAGGTGTCACAGCTGTCAAGCGCGGTCTACAGTATCAGCGGTACCTGGGATGACCCGAGAATCCGTCTGGATCGCATTTTTGACACTGGCAACGGTGCAACGGCGTCCGCCGCAGACGCTGTGGTTCAGCCCGCCGAGCTTGAGTCGTCGTCTGATTCTGCGGCGGATTCGTCCAGCTCACGCAGGTAACGGAACAGTTTGCGGCGCGCTGCGGGGGCCTGGTTGCGCTGCTGCTCGCGTTGGTCCTGCAGCAGCAGCTGGCGCAGGTGCTGGCGATCTGCATCGGGCCAACGATCGACGATCGTCTCGATACCGGGCAGCCCCGCAGCCAGCAGTTCATCCCGCACTTGCTCCAGGCCGTGAAAAAGCGTTGCTGCCTGGTTGCGCTCCCTATCCAGTGCTGCCAGGGCCTCGGCAATCGGCTCAGCGTCGATGTCGCGCATCAGCTTGCCAATAAATTGCAGGTGGCGCCGCCTGGCGCTGTTGGAGCTGATGCGACGGGCTTCCTGGATGGCCTCCGTCAGTCGTGGGTCAGCAATCGGGATCTTGCGCAACTGCTTGTCACTGAGGTCCGTCAGCGCCTCGCCCAGTGCCTGCAGGGCAGTCATGCGCCGCTTCAGCTCGCTTTTGCTGGGCGGTTCCGGCAAGTCCTCGTAATCATCATGGGAATCGTAGTCAGGCATAGAACCAGGTCGCCAGGCCAAGGAAAGAGAAAAAACCGACCACGTCCGTTACCGTGGTCAGGACGACACCGCCCGCCAGCGCCGGATCGACCTTCATGCGCTTGAGCAGCAGCGGCAGGGCGGCGCCGGTAAAGGCGGCGGTCACCAGGTTGATGATCATCGCCAGTGCGATGATCAACCCCAGACTCCAGTCACCAAACCACACGGATGCGGCAACCGCGACCACCGACGCCCACAGCATGCCGTTGAGCACGCCAACGGCGACCTCGCGGTTGATCAACCATGACTCGTTATTCTTGCTGACTTGGCCCAGAGCAATGCCGCGGACCATCACGGTCAGGGTCTGCGTGCCGGCTATGCCGCCCATGGAAGCGACGATAGGCATGAGAACCGCCAAGGCCACGACTTTCTCGATGGTGTCCTGAAACAGGTTGATGACCGATGCGGCGAGGAAGGCGGTGACCAGGTTGATGCCCAGCCATATGGCCCGACGGCTCGCGGTATGCATTACTGGCGCAAAGGTATCGGTATCGTCCGCGAGGCCGGCCATGGAAGTCAGGGAGTGGTCGGCGTCCTCGCGGATTACATCTACCACGTCGTCAATGGTGATGCGACCCACAAGCCGACCGCCGTCGTCCACCACGGGCGCAGAAACCCAGTCATTGCGCTCGAACAGCCGGGCCACCTCGTCGTCAGGCATCCACGCCGGTATGGGGGCGATGTCGGTAACCATCATCTCCCGCACGGTAGAGGAGGGGTCCGACACCAGCAGCGTGTTGAGTGGCAGCAGGCCAATGAACTGGTCGTTCCGATTGACCACGAACAGGTTGTCGGTCATCGCCGGTATTTTGTCGTGCCGACGAAGGTAGCGCAGCACCACGTCCAGGGTCAGCGGTGGGCGGATGGTAATGGTGTCCGTGCTCATCAGCCCGCCAGCCGTATCGTCGGGGTAGGTCATCACCTGTTCCAGACGTGCCCGGTCCCGGTGGTCCATGGAGTCGAGGACTTCCCGCGTTACCCGATCTGGCAGCTGTTGCAGAATGTCGACGAGATCGTCATCCTGCAGGTGTTCGGTGATCTGGGCCACTTCGGCAGCGTCCATGTCGCTGAGGAAGTGGCCTCGCAGCTCTTCGCCGAGTTCGTTGATGACGTCGCCTTCGTTCTCCAGTTCAATCATCTGCCAGAGAATGTGACGGAACTTGGGGGGCGAGGATTCCAGCAGATGGGCGACATCGGCAGCGGGCAGGCCGTTGAGCATGCGCTTGACGTCGGCAAACGTGCCGCTGCCCAGCGCTTCCGCCAGGCGTTGGAGTCTTGCCTGTGATGTCGTGGAGCGCTGGGTCATGGGAACAGGAATCCGGTGAGCTATTCGCCTTCGTCGAAGCGGTTGTGGATCAGGTTTTCCAGCGCCGCCAGGGCTGCCAGTTCATCTTCACCATCGATTTCCAGGTCGAGCACGGTGCCCTGGCCCGCAGCCAGCATCATGACCGCCATGATGCTCTTGCCATCCACCATCTGGCCATCGCGGCCCGCTCTGACCGCGCTGGCGTAGGCGGTGGTGCAGCCGACAAACTTGGCCGCTGCGCGAGCATGGAGGCCCAGCTTGTTGATGATTGTGATTTGCGTCTGGATCACTGTATCCGCTGCTATTGCAGCTCCCGATGGCGAATATGGATCTGCGGAAACTGCGACTGATAGTGTCGAAACAATCTGGCCGCCAAGTATACTGAACGATGTTGTCCACCGGTACAACCTATGGCCACGGTCATGTAGCTGCGGTTGCTGTTCCGGTAGTGAGGCAGCCAGCGGTCCAGATACTGGCAGATACTGTCAAACAGTTCGTCGGTCAGGGGCTGTGCTTCGAGGAAAACCCGCACCCCTTCGTCGAGGCCATTCTGCAGCCGCAGCTCCTTGACCCAGTGCGGGTTCGGCAGCATGCGCACGTCGAATACCAGATCTGCATCCGTGGGTACGCCGCGTTTGAACCCAAAGGACTGGATCAGGATAGACATGGTGCCGGACAGGTCGCCCACGAGTCGCTGGCGCACGGCATCCCGCAGCTCATAGATGGTCATCTGGCTGGTATCCAGCACCAGCGCTGCGGCGCTGGCAATAGGCTCCAACAGCTGTCTTTCCCGCTCAATCGCTTCGGCAAGCGGCATGCGTTCGTTGCTCAGTGGATGCTTGCGCCGGGTTTCACTGAAGCGTTTTATCAGAACACTGTCCTGTGCATCCAGGAACAGGATCTCGCTGCTTACCGTATCCGGCAGAGACTCCACTATGGCGCTGAAGTCCTCAAGGTTGCGCCAGGCATTGCGGGCGTCGATACACACGGCAGCGCCGCGAAAGTGACCGAATTCCGGTCGGCTGGCTTCCTCGACCAGTGCCGGCAGCAGCGCTACCGGCAGGTTGTCTATGCAATAGTAGCCTTCGTCCTCAAGCTGATGCAGGGCAGTACTTTTCCCTGAACCGGAGCGCCCGGAGATAATTACCAGTTGCATGCGTGGCCGCTCAATGGGTCCACCCGGTAGCGCGTTGGTACAGGCTTGCCGCGTCGGTGGCGCTGCGCAGCTGGGCGCAGAAATCAGACTGGCTGAACAGTCGGGCGATGCGCGCAAGAATGTCCAGGTGCGCCTGGTGCGCCTGCTCCGGGACCAGCAGGACGAACAGTATGTCTACCGGGATATCGTCCGGGGCGTCGAAGTCGATGGCCTCTTCCAGGGTGGCGAGGCAGCCAATCGGTTCGCTGCAATTGGCGATGCGGCAGTGGGGAATGGCAATGCCTGCACCCAGGCCGGTGCTGCCGAGGCGCTCGCGCGCGATCAGCTGGGCAAAAATATCGGCATCACCCAGGCCGGGATTGTCTTCGCTGATAACCCGGGCCAGGGTCTCGAACAGTCTTTTTTTGCTGCTACCCGGCGCACGGCAGACCGTGCGCGCGGGGGACAGCAGTTCGGAGAGAACTTGCATGATGAATTCCTAGTGACCTCGAGACTTTTCCTTGTGCTTGATCAGCTGGCGATCCAGCTTGTCGGCAAGGGCGTCAATGGCGGCGTACATGTCTTCGGATTGGGCCGCGGCAAAAATGTCTGCACCAGAGATGTGGATGGTGGCCTCGGCTTTCTGCACCAATTTGTCGACGACCAGAGTCACGTCGGTATTGGTGATCTGGTCAAAATGCCGCTGCAGACGCTCGAACTTGCTTGCCACGTATTCGCGCAGCGGATCGGTGACCTCTACATGGTGACCACTGACATTCAATTGCATACCTGACTCCTTCTGTGTCGAAAAACCGGGAAGCTGCTCCCGGAACTGGCGGACCAACTTGGCAGTGGCCGCCTGGTAACGTACTGCAGGGCAGTACTCTTGAATTCTAGACCAATCTCTTGCGCTCGTTTGATGGCGGGATCAATAACATCTCCCGGTACTTGGCCACCGTGCGCCGGGCAACCTGCATGCCCTGTGCCTCCAGCAGACTGGCGATCTTGCTGTCACTCAAGGGCTTGCGAGGGTTCTCCGCCGCAACCAGCTTGCGGATCATGGCCTTGATGGCGATGGAGGAAGCTTCGCCGCCTGCGGTCGTGCCGACGTGGCTGGAGAAGAAATACTTGAGCTCGAAGATCCCCTGCGGCGTATGGACGTACTTGTTCGTGGTGACGCGGCTCACCGTGGATTCGTGCATGCTGATGTCTTCGGCCACGTCTCGGAGGATGAGCGGCCGCAGGTACGACACGCCTCGATCCAGG
>JBLRXF010000111.1:0-8968 GCA_047920875.1 Haliea sp.
CGGCGCGGCGCGCCCAGCTGACCCTGGCCGGCGTCTGCGTGGGCTGGCCGGCCATTGCCGATTTGCCCCATCGCACAGAAGAAGCACTTTACACCTTCTCGGGGGGTGATCTGCTGGCGTGGCTGGAGCGACAGGCAGACACTGAGACGTCGTTGTTTCTGGTGGGCCACAATCCGGGACTGACCGACCTGGTCAACTACCTGGCGCCAGCAGCAGGGCTGGTGAACCTGCCGACCGCGGGCTATGTCCAACTGCACCTGCCCATCGACCATTGGTGGGAGGTTCGCGGCTGCCGGGGTGCGGTGGCGCTGCAACTTTTCCCCCGGGATCTCGGCTAGGCGCCCCCGGCTAGGCGCCCCCAGCCAGGTGCTGTCTGTTATGGGGACTGGCGTAGTCGATGTCCGGTCCGGCGGGCACAATACCTGTGGGATTGATGTTCCGGTGTGACGCGTAGTAATGGGTCTTGATATGGTAAAAGTCCACCGTATCGGCGATGCCCGGCAACTGGTAGATGTCGCGGATATAGCCTGGGATGTTGCGGTAGTCCTCGAGACGCTGGCGGTTGCACTTGAAGTGGCCGTGGTAAACCGCGTCGAAGCGGATCAGCGTGGTGAACAGGCGCACATCTGCCTCGGTCAGCTCGCTACCCGTCAGGTAGCGATGCGTGCCCAAATGCGCATCAATGTGATCGAGTTCCGCGAACAGCTCGCGATAGGCCTCCTCATAGGCCTCCTGGGTGGTCGCGAAGCCGGCCCTATAAACGCCGTTATTGACCGCCGGGTAGATACGCTCGTTCCACTGCTCGATGTTCTCTCGAAACCTCTCCGGGTAGAGGTCCAGGGTGTTGCCGGTGAGGCCGTCGAAAGCGCTGTTCAGCATGCGAATGATGTCCGCCGATTCATTGCTGACGATGGTGTCCCGCTGTCGATCCCACAGTACAGGGACGGTTACCCGGCCGGTGTAGTCCGGGTTTGCCCGCGTGTAGACCTGATGGTGAAATTGGTGTCCGTTGACCAGGTCTCCGCTGCTGTCTTCCGCTTCGGTATAGGTCCAGCCCTGGTCGAGCATCAGCGGGCTGACCACGGACACGTCAATGAGCGCCTCCAGTCCTTTCAGTGTGCGCACGATCAGGGTTCTGTGGGCCCAGGGGCAGGCCAGTGACACATACAGATGATAGCGCCCGCTCTCCGCCGCGTAGCCGCTGTCGCCGCTGGGTCCGGCGCTCCCGTCAGCCGTTACCCAGTGTCGGAAGCGGGCACTTTCGCGCTCAAAGCGGCCAGCGTTGCCGTCGGTGTCGTACCAGACATCTTTCCAGCGGCCGTTTACCAGCATGCCCATACTGCGTCTCCTCGATATGTAGATGAGGAGTCAGTATGGATTCGATTTAAAGGAACTAAAATTGCATAAATAAGGATTAAAGGTTCGTAAATATCGAAATTTAGTCCTTCGCCTCCACAAAGAGTCCGGCCAGATGGCGTGCAGCGGGGCCCGCCTGATCCCGGTCCGCAAAAGTCAGATACAGGGTCGCGTGACGCCGTCCACCCTGTGGCAGGGGCAGCTCTCGCAGGTCGCCGCTGGCGAGGCCGGCACTGACCCTGGACAGGGGCAGCCAGGCGAAACCCAGCCCGCGGCTTACCATCTCTACGGAGGTGGCGACGTGGCTGACCGTCCAGCGCTGTTCTGCCCCCAACCAGCCTGCGTCCGCGCGTCGACCCAGTGCCGAATCGCGAAGCACGATCTGGCGTTCCTGCTGCAGATCCTGCAGGGTCAGCGAACGTCCCAGCTGGTTCAGTGGGTGCGCGCTGGCAGCCACCGCGACAAACTCGGTACGCAATACCGGTTCACCCAGGAACCCCCCCGGAACCTCTGCCGCCACCAGCAGGTCGACGTCTGCGGCAAGCAGTAGCTCCGCCCCGCCGGAGAGAACGGTTTCGAACAGCTCAATGCGGGTATTCGGGTAGGCTCCGGAAAATGCCTGCAGCACGGCTGCCAGGCGCTGATAGGGATAGAGTTCATCCACCGCCAGTCTGACTTCCGCCTCGCTGCCCTGAGCCAGGCTGCCGGCAATCTCCTCCAACTGCGCCGCCTGGGCCAGCAACTGGCTGGCCCGTCGCAGCATCAGAGTACCTGCCTCCGTCAGCTGCGCCTTGCGTCCGACCACTTCCAGCAGGGGCAGGTCCAGCTGATCCTGCAGTTTGTGCACCGCGTGATTGATGGTCGACTGACTCTTGTGGATAGCAGCCGCAGCCTGAGCGAAGCCTCCGTGCTCGACCACAGCCTGCAGCATCCGCCACTGTTCCAGCGTGGTGCGGTTCATAGTGTCGCTCTCGTTCTATTTAGTCGAAAGGATCGGGCGAAATTATGCGATTTGTGGACTAAAAATACGAGTATATGCTGCGCGCCTCAACCGGGAGATTTCAGCATGTCTCAGCGAACTATTCAGGAAGTCCGCCGCGCCCAGCCCAGCCGCGATGGTGACGGCGTTGCCATCCAGCGCATCGCCGGCATGCAGCATGCTGCCATGGACCCGATTCTTATGCTGGATGAACTGCGTGCCGAACGCCGCGAGGATCTTGGCGGCGGCTTTCCGCCACACCCGCACCGGGGCATGCAAACCCTGACCTACATGAAGCACGGTGGCATCATTCACGAGGACAGCCGCGGCAATCGCGGTGAAATTCGCGGCGGCGGGGTGCAGTGGATGTCCTCGGGCCGCGGCATCATTCACTCGGAGATGCCAACCCAGGATACCGAGGGCCTGCACGGCTTCCAGCTCTGGATCAATCTGCCTGCGGCGGAAAAAATGTCCGAGCCCCGCTACCGGGATATCCCCGCCAGCGAGTTGGCTGCCCTCGATGGCGAGGGTTTTACCGCGCTGGCGATTGGTGGCGAATGGAGGCTGGATGAGGCTACGGTGACTGGACCGCTGCGCGAAATCGCGCCCCGGGCCGGGGTGCTGGACCTGCAGCTGCAGGCAGATGCCACCGTAAACCTGCATTTGCCCGCATCGGAATCCCTGCTCGCCTATATCTATGAGGGTGAGCTCAGGCGTGGGGACAAAGCACTTGGCGAGCGCAATCTGCTGGTGACCAGCCGCGGCGAGCGCTGGACCCTGCAGGCGGGCGCTGTCGGCGCGTCCCTGCTGTTGCTGCGCGGTGAGCCTTTGCGGGAGCCGGTGGCCCAGTATGGCCCTTTCGTCATGAATACCCCGGCGGAGATCGAGCAGGCCATCAGGGACTACCAGGCTGGCCTGTTTGGCTGAAGCCACCGCTCGCGACGTGTGCGGCGGCCGCCGCAGCTGCGTTTACCGGCGGGCAATGGTAGGCTAGCGGCTTTGCTTTGGGGAAAAACTGCGATGTGTCGACCAACGGCCGTCATCCTGATCCTGCTACTGGCCGGCTGTGGCACCAGCCCGCCCCCCGCGCCGACTCCGCCGCCTGCGCCGGAGCCCGTACTCGTGGAAAACCCTCTGGTGCAGTGCTCAGAGCCCCGACCGCAGGTGTGTACCATGGAATACAACCCCGTCTGCGCCCAGCTCGCAGATGGAACAGCAAGCGAGTATTCCTCACCCTGTAACGCCTGTGCCGATGACAATGTTAGCGGCTACCTGCCGGGGGGCTGTGCCGGTGACTGAGCGCCCGTCGTGAGTCTTACCAACCGGATACTCATCGCCATGGTCGCGGGCATCCTCCTTGGATCCCTGTTCAGCGTCATGCTCAGCAGCGTGGCCCTGGCCGACAGCTATCGCGCGGTGATCAATGACTGGCTGATCAACGGCGTTTTCGACGTTGTCGGCCGCATCTTCATCGCCTCCCTGAAGCTACTGGTAGTGCCGCTGGTCCTGGTGTCGCTGATCTGCGGCTCCAGTGCCCTGGGTGACAGTGCGCGCATGGGGCCCATTGCCCTCAAGACCATTGCCTTTTACCTTGCCACCACCGCGATGGCGGTCACTGTGGCTCTGCTGGTGGCAGTGGCCATCAGCCCTGGCTCAGGCGTGGAGCTGGTCGGTGAGGCCGATTTTGTGGTTGCCGAGGCGCCGCCGCTCGCGGATGTGCTGGTGGGTATCGTGCCCTCCAACCCGATTCGGGCGATGGCGGAGGGCAATATGCTGCAGATCATTGTCTTCGCCTTGCTGTTTGGCTACGCCATCTCACACGCCGGCGAGTCCGGACGCCGCATCGCCAGCTTTTTCAGCGATACCGAAGCCGTGATCATGAAAATGGTCCTCATCCTGATGCACTTCGCGCCCTACGGGGTGTTTGCCCTGTTGGCAAAGCTGTTTGCGGAGATGGGTATCGGCGCAATCATGGATTTGGCGGCCTATTTCTTTACCGTTCTCGGCGTCCTGCTGTTTCACGGCCTGGTCAATTACAGCCTGCTGCTCAAGTTTCTGGCAGGGGTGTCGCCGCGGATCATGCTGGTCAAAATGCGCCCGGTCTGGGCCTTCGCCTTCAGCACCGCCTCGTCCGGTGCTACTCTGCCGGTGACCATGCGCACGGTCGAGCGTCGCCTGGGAGTGCAGAACTCCGTCGCTGGTTTCACCGTGCCGCTGGGAGCCACCATCAACATGGACGGCACTGCAATCATGCAAGGGGTCGCTACGGTGTTCATTGCCCAGGTCTATGGGGTGGAGCTCTCCATGGCTGCCTATCTGACGGTTATCCTCACCGCCACCCTGGCCTCCATCGGCACCGCCGGGGTACCCGGGGTTGGGCTGATTACCCTGGCTCTGGTACTGGAGCAGGCGGGTCTGCCGGTTGAGGGTGTGGCGCTCATCATTGGTGTCGACCGACTGTTGGACATGGTCCGCACCATGGTCAACGTGACCGGTGATGCCACCGTTGCTGTCATTGTCGGCAGAAGCGAAAACCAGTTCGACGAGGCCGTTTTCAACGACCCACGGGCTGATCTGGAATCCAATCGGGAATAACGCATGTCCATTCAGGTCACTATCGTGCCGGTCACGGCCTACCAGCAGAACTGCTCCATCATCAAGTGTCTCGCCACTGGCCGCGGCGCGGTGGTCGATCCCGGCGGGGATGTGGACAATATCCTGGAAGCGGCCCGCAAGATGGATGTCGTGATCGAAAAAATTCTCCTCACCCACGGCCACATGGATCACTGCGCCGCCTCCGATGTGCTGCGTCAGCGGCTGGGGGTAAAGATCGAGGGGCCACAAAAGGAGGACGACTTCTGGATCGCCAAGCTGCCCGAGTGGTGCAAGATGTCCGGCTTCCCCCACGCCGACGCTTTCGTACCGGACCGCTGGCTGGAGCAGGGCGACACCGTCACTGTCGGCGAGCAGACCTTGCAGGTGTTCCACTGCCCCGGCCATACCCCCGGCCACGTGGTGTTCCTGCACGCGGAGCAGCGCGTCGCCTGGGTGGGTGATGTGCTGTTCCAGGGCTCCATCGGACGCACCGATTTCCCCCGCGGCGACCACGCCCAGCTCCTCAGCAGCATCCGTGAGCGCCTCTTCCCGCTGGGTGACGACATCACCTTCGTTCCCGGCCACGGGCCCACGTCCACCTTCGGCCAGGAGCGGCGCACCAATCCCTTTGTGGCGGATGCGCGGTACGGGTGAGGCCCGGTAAACCAGCGGCTCCGTAGCTCGTCACCCTGCGCGCCGAGCCCGTGGCGGGCCCAGCCGCGGCGGCGTCCATCTTGGCCAAAGCGCCTGTCTGCAGAGACGTCCGGTTTCGCAGCGGAATCACTGAATAATCTTGATCCAGTCCCCCGTCCGCGGCTCACCCCGCGGGTAGAAGCCGTTCAGGAGCCGCAGCCGGGCCTCGGCCTCGGGGATCTGAATGCTGGCGGCCAGGCTGGCGAAGGTGGCACCGCGGGGTACCTGGATATAGCGCACGTGGCGCTGGTCGCCGGCCTGCCGCTCCTGGGGATGCAGCGGGCGGAAGCTTTCTATCAGCGCCAGCAGATCCTTGTCTGCCGCACCGAAGTCACTGGCCTTGCCCTCGAACAGATACTGCCAATTGTGATTGATCACCGCCAGGCGGCGAGCTGCGTCGCCACTGCTGGCAACCGCGGTGTAGCCCTGCAGACCGGCCTGCTCCAGCGCAGCGCCCGCGCTCAGGCTGCCGACCGCAGCTGCAGTCAGCGCCTGCTCGGGTGTCTGGCCCGGGTCCGGCCGCTTCAGGGTGAGGGTCATGCTGGCGCTGCCATCGGGCGCGCTGGCGACGATCGCCGAGCTGCTGCTCTGCATCTGCCAGCCGGGCGGGTGGGCAAAGCTGAAGCCCAGCTTGTTGTGGTAGTAGCGGCTGTCCTCGCGCTTTACCCGCGGCCCCCAGGGCAGGCCGTCCGTGCGGCGCTGGAATTCCCCGGGTTCGGCCGGGTCCTCCCGCACCTGGCCGCTGTCCAGCTCATTGGCGGCCTGAATGACCGTCTGCAGGCGCTGGTCATTGCGCGGATGGGTGGCATAGAGGCCGTGATAGGTGCCTGCAGGCTTGCCCGCGGCGCGGGCGTTGAGGCGGGCAAATTGCTCCTGATCCTTGAGCACGCCAATGACCCGCAGCAGCGCGTCCGGCTCATAGCCCGCCAGATGCATGTAGCGGGCCCCCAGGCCATCAGCCTCCAGCTCGTGTTCGCGGCCATAGCCGCGCACCAGCTCGGTGCCGTACATGCCGGCGGAGTCCATGATGTCGCGGCTGCCGGTCAGCACTCCGGCGGTGACTGCCAGCACCGAGGTGGTGATGGAGCCCGCGCGCTGGCGCGCGGCGTGGCGAGCGGTGACGTGGGCAATTTCGTGCCCCAGAACGCCGGCCAGCTCGGCTTCCGAGCCAAGGTAGGCCAGCAGGCCGCGGTTGATGTAGACGTAGCCGCCAGGGGTGGCAAAGGCGTTGATGTCGGGGCTGTCGACCACGGTAAAGGTGAAGTTGATGTCCGGACGTTCGGCAACGGCCGCCAGGCGCTGGCCGACGCGCGTGACGTAGGCCTGCAGCTCGGCGTCATCGTAAACAGCGCCTTCCTTGAGAATTTCCCGGTGCATCTCCTCGCCGATCTTTGCCTCCTTGCCCTGGCTCATGACCACCACGCTGGCACCGCCGGTGGCCGGATTGCTGGCACAGCCGCTGAGCCCTGACAGGAGCAAGCCCGAGCTGAGGATAAAGGGCAGGACAAGAGCGCGGATCATGGCGGTCTCCTAGTAATTCGGGGAGAGGAATTGCAGCAGCTGGTCGCCGATACTGTCGCAGGCGGTGCCTTGCACCGGTGCGATGATGGGAATCGGTACCACCACGGCCGGCATGTAGGACTGGCCGCTGGCCGTGGTGCTGATGCGGCCCACCTCGGCACGCTCGCTGAAGTCCCAGATGGTGGCTTCATAGTTGGCATCACTGGACCAGGTGCCAAAGCCAAAGCAGCCAGCGCCCCCCGGACCGATGCCACAGGTCATGGAGCCGGCGGAGTCATTGCGCACGGTACTGCCGTCAATCCAGATCATGTATTGGGTCTGCAGTGTGGCGAAGGTCCGAGCCACATCCTCGTGTTCAAGCAGGCGCTCAAGGTCGACCGGCCTCAGCGGCGCTGTACGGGGTTCAAACCACGGGTACAGGGCGTTGAGGAAATCCAGCTCGCCGATCACGCTGATGGATTTGTCCCGCGACGAGATATGGTTGCCGACACAGCGGATAAAGTCCGGTTCGGTCTCATAGTCGCTGGCATGCCGGCGCCCGAGAATCACCACCGAGGCATCGCCAATGCCTTCGATGCCAGGCGTATTGAAGACCATCTGGTCAACGGTTGAGTTGACGCAGCCTGCCAGCCAGGGCAGCAGGCCGGCGCCGAAGGTGAGCTGACGCAGATTCATGGTTGTACCTCCACCGTTACCGGCTCCCCGGCACGGGGCAGGCTCGCCAGCCAGTGCGCCACATCCGGCACCCGGGTGAAGCTGCTGGCAAAGTGGGCACCCGCATCACGCAGGGCGACGATGGCGGCCAACCGCACTGCACCCTCATCGCTTTGCATGAAGGCTGTCGGGGTCTTGCCATAGGCGGGCATGGTCCAGTCGGCGATGTGAGCGCCGCCGGTGGTCACCAGTTGCAGCCGGTAGCGCATCCAGATTTCATAAACCTTCACATTGGTGTGCGCCGGGATGGCGTATTGCAGTTCATCCACGGAGGGCAGCAGAACCGCATCCACCACCGGATTCATCTGCCCCGGCCCGGGCTTGCCGTTCATGTAGACGACCTCGCGGAACATGCCCTTCAGCAGTGTGTCCCACAGCTGGACTTGTGCCTGACCGGTGTTCACCAACCAGCTGGATTCGGCGCGACCGCTGGCTTCGTCGAAAAATTCGTGATTGGCAAACTCCTCGTCGTACCAGACGCCGATCGTCAACGGCAGTTTGTTCATTACCGGTGGGGGAAATTCGCCCTGCACCAGCACCTGCTTGGTGCCGCAGGCCGTCAGCAGCATAGCCAGCAGGGCGATTGCCAGCCAGCGCTCAGGGCCGGTAATCATTGAGCCCGACAAAGGTGCCTCCGTTGCGATACGTCAGTTCTCTCATCAGGGCGGCGAAGCGGTGTGCCGTGTTTTGTTGTGCTGGAGTCGCCTGAGCATACAATACGGGGAAACCCACCGCGTGGATGCGTATCAGGCGCTGGTCGCCGCTGTCCCGGTTCAGCCGGTCGACAACGCTCAGTACCTGGCTGATGGAGCCACCGGTGAAATCGTCGCCGAACACGTAGATACTGATGCGCTTCTGGCCATCATAAAAAGTGCGGATGGCCTGGGTAATACCCTCTACCGGGCTGGAATTGCTGAATACGTTCCAGTTGCGCAGGTTCTGGATGATGGCGCTGCGGCGCGCCGGGCTGTCGGGAATCCACTGGCCGCGGTAGCGACTGAACATGTAGTCCCCCATGTCGTTCATCACCTGTATGCCCTTGACCTCAGGATAGATGCTCAGAACCGATTCGAGTTCCCGGAGAACCCTCTCCCAAGCGTAGTAGAACAT
>JBLRXF010000112.1:0-8963 GCA_047920875.1 Haliea sp.
ACATGCCGCGGCCGCGCACCTCGCCGACGATTGGGTGGCTTGCCAGTTCCCGCAGCCGGCTCTGGAAGTGCGGGGCGATGTTGTCCGCTGCGGTCTGGATGATATTGGTCTCGTGCAGGGTCCGCAGGGTGGCCAGACCCGCGGCGCAGGAGGCCGGGTGCCCGGAGTAGGTCAGCCCGTGAGTGAATTCGCCGCCGTGGGCCAGCAGCACGTCTGCAATCTGGTCGCTGATCATAACCCCGCCGAGGGGGATGTAGCCGTTGGTAATGGCTTTGGCGAAGGTCATTAACTGTGGCTTGATCCCGTAGGTGTCGCTGCCGAACCATTGGCCGGTGCGGCCGAAGCCGCAGATGACTTCGTCGGCAATCAGCAGGATATCGCGCTCATCGCAGATGCGCTGGATTTCCGGCCAGTAGCTGTCCGGGGGCACAATCACGCCACCCGCACCCTGGATGGGCTCGGCGATAAACGCGGCTACGTTCTCCTCACCCAGTTCGTCGATCTTCTGCTCCAGTTCCCGCGCCACCTTGATCCCGAACTCTTCCGGGGACAGGTCGCCGCCCTCGACAAACCAGTGCGGCTGGTTGATGTGGTGGACGTAGTTCAGGCCCCAGACCTGCTGGTGCATGCCGTTCATCCCACCCAGGGAGCCGGCGGCAATGGTGGAGCCGTGGTAGGCGTTCTTGCGGCTGATAAAGTGCTTTTTATTCGGCTTGCCGAGCAGGTCATAGTAGCGATGCACCAGCCGGATATTGGTGTCATTGGCCTCGGAGCCGGAGTTGGTGAAGAACACGTGCTTGAAGCGTTCCGGGGTCACTTCCACCAGCGCCCGTGCCAGCTCCACCGCGGGCTGGTTGGAGCAGCGAAAGAAGTTGTTGTAGAACGGCAGTTCCTGCAACTGGCGATAGATGGCTTCAACGATCTGGTGCTGGCTGTAACCGAGGTTGCAGCACCAGAGGCCGGACATGCCGTCCAGCATCCTGTTGCCGTCCGTATCGTAGATGTAAATATGCTCGGCCCGGTTGACGATGCGCCCGCCGTGGGCGGCATAGTCCCGGAGGTCGGTGAAGGGGTGGAAGTGGTGGGAGCGGTCGAGATCCCGCAGTGCTTGCGAATCAGCTGTCATGTTCTTGGCCCTGAGTATCTACCCGGAAGTGGTATAGTCGCGCACGCCGCCGGCATAGTTTAATGTTGATTCGGGCTAGTGTGGCACAGCATCTCGCTGAAGCAATTACCCCTAAAGTGGTGTTTTCCATGAACGACGCGCAGCAGAGCCTGCAGGCTTTCCTCAACAGCAATCCCGACATCGAGATCTTCGAGATCATGCTGCCCGATATCGGCGGCGGCATGCGCGGCAAGTGGGTCCCCCGGGACAAGATTCACAAGGTCTTCGCCGGCGAGGTCAAGTTGCCCGCGAGTTCCGTTGCCTTCGATACCTGGGGTCGCGACATCGAGGCCTGGGTGTTCAATGGCGGCGATGGCGACGGTTACTGCGAGGCAGATATACGCACCCTGGTGCGGGTTCCCTGGATGGCGCGCCCCACCGCCCAGGTACTGATGTCCATGCGCGAGGCCGATGGCAGCCCAGGCGTGCTTGATCCGCGTTTTATGCTGCGCGCGATTATGGCGCGCTTTGCCCGCCTGGGTCTGACCCCGGTGCTGGCGACGGAAATGGAGTTCTACCTGCTGCAGGAAGAACCCGACATTCTGGGCCACCCCCGTCACACCCAGACCGATCGGGTGGGAGGGCGCCTGCGCGCCGGTCAGACCTACTGTCTGGACACCATGGCGTCCGTGTCGGAATTGATGCACGGCATACGCGATGCCTGCGAGATACAGCAGTTGCCGGTCGATACCCTGATCAAGGAGGGCGCGCCGTCCCAGTACGAGATCAACCTCTTCCACAGCCCGGACGCTCTGCTGGCCTGCGACCAGGCGGTGATGCTGCAGCGCGCGATCAAGGGCGTTGCTCGCAGCCAGGGTTTGCTGGCGACTTTTATGGCCAAGCCTTTCGGTGAGCTGGCGGGCAACGGCATGCACGTGCACTGCAGCCTGCTGGATGCCGACGGCAAGAATGCCTTTGACGATGGCACCGGCAGGGGCACGCCCCTGCTGCGCCAGGCTATCGCCGGCTGCATGGCCAACATGGCGGACAGCATGCTGCTGTTTGCACCCCACCTGAATTCCTACCGTCGTTTCCGCCGCGGTACCCATGCGCCGCTGGCGCCCTGCTGGGGCTACGAGAACCGCACGGTCTCCCTGCGAGTACCCACCGACCAGCCCGCGGCCACCCGCATCGAGCACCGCGTCGCTGGCGCAGATGCACATCCCCACCTGGCGGTCACCGCAATTCTGGCCGGCATGCTCGCCGGTATCGAGCAACAGCTGGAGGCCCCGCCGCCGATCACCGGCAACGCCTATGATCAGGTGCCGCTGTCCCTGCCCCGCTACTGGCCAGACGCCCTGCAGCGGTTCCGCGACTCAGCCTTTATCCGCGACAACTTCGGGCCCGAGTTCCAGCGCGTGATGACCCTGATGAAGGAGCAGGAGATGGACGACTTCGATCGCCAGGTTACCCTGCTGGAGTATGACGCCTGTCTTTAACCGGTCATGCCGTATCGTCCACTCTGTGCCGACGGTCCTCGAGACGGGCTGCGATGAACATCCCTGCGGATCATGATCAGTAAAAACCGAATTCAATGACGACTGATTTCGAATAGATTGATTTGAAGCTGAGCGATACTCTATACCCTGCAGGATCACAACCTCTACCAAGGAGCCGTTCATGAAGACTTTCAAGACCTTGTCCCAGGTTTTTGTCATCACCGCAGCCCTCGCCGTGGCCGCGCCCACAGTACAGGCGCTGGAATTGCCGGTGACCCAGACTGCAGCTTCCCAGGCGTCCATTTCGCCAGCGGATGCGCTGGCTCTGTTACAGGCCGGCAATGCACGGTTTGTCGCCGGTACCCTGCTGGAGCGCGATCTGGCCGATCAGGTTGCCATTACCGCGAAGGGCCAGTACCCGCATTCCATCGTGCTGGGTTGCATTGACTCCCGGGTGCCGCCTGAGCTGGTGTTCGATCAGGGGCTGGGCGATATCTTCAGTCCTCGCATTGCCGGTAATATAGTGACCCCCGAACTGCTGGGCAGCATGGAATTCGCCGCCGGCGTCGCCGGATCACGGGCCATCGTGGTCCTGGGTCATACCGAATGCGGCGCGGTGAAGGGCGCCTGCGACGGTGTGGAGCTGGGAAATCTCACCAGTAATCTTGCCCATATCCAGCCCGCTGTTGCCGCCGTACCCGTTGCCGAGGGCCCGAGGGACTCCTCGAACAAGGCATGGGTGAACGCGGTGGCTCATGAAAATGTGGCGCTGACCGTGCAGCGCATCCTGACCGACAGCCCGCTGCTCAAAGGGCTGGTCGATGAGGGCAAGCTGGTTGTGGTTGGTGCCATGTACGATGTCGCCACAGGCAAGGTAGAGTTCCTGTAGACAGATGTGCAGTTTCCAGGCCGGCGTTGCACCGGCCTGGAAAGGCGCGGATCAATCCCAGCTCATGCCCAGGCGCATGCCCACGGTGCGCGGACGCTGCGGCCCGAAGAAGTGTGAAGGCAGCACGCCGCCGTTGTTGTTTTGCCCGTCCCAGGTGAATTCGTCGGTCAGGTTTTCCACATAGGCTTCGATAAACCAGTTGCCGTCAGCCTCATAGGCAACGCGCAGGTTGGCCAGGGCTGCGCCGCTGATTTTTGTTTCCCGCAGATTCTCCCAGCCGCCGCCGCGCTCGCTCTCGTAGGTCACCTCGAAATTGCCGGTGATGGCGCCGCCGCTGATCGGGAAGTTGGCGCTCAACACGGCTGCTGCGGACCACTCGGGGGCCCAGAACAGGGAGCTTCCCTCACAGCCCTCAGCATCCTCCAGGCCGCAGATGTCCTGCAGCTCGGTAGCCTCCGAATCCAGGTAGCCAGCTGCCAGGTAGAGGTCGAAATTGTCGCTTAGACGGCCGGTGATCGAGCCTTCCAGGCCCCAGGCTTCAACCTGGCCCACGTTCTTGACTAGGGAGGCGCCGCCGTCGAAGGTGACTACCTGCAGGTCTTCATATTCGTAATAGAAGGCGGTCAGGTCGACGTTGGCGCGGCCACCCAGGATGGTGTCCTTGTAGCCGATTTCCCAGGAGTCTACGGTTTCGGGTTCGAATGCGTTGGGCAGGAAGCCATCTGCCTGGAGCAGGTCCACGTTGCCGATGGCAGGGTCTCCGTCGGCATTGTTGGCCAGGTTGAAACTGCCAAAGCCCCCGGATTTGAAGCCCTCGGTGTAGCCCGCAAAGAACATGCGTCCATCGCTTGGTCGCCACTTGGCCAGCGCTCGTACGGTCACGTCGTCCCAGGTCTTGCTGTCGCTGATGAACTCGGCGGTGGAGAAGCCGTATGCCCAGTAGGGCCCCAGCTCGCTGTCCGGTGTTGGCACCAGGATCGAGAAATCCTTTTTGTCCTCGGTATAGCGCAGGCCGAGTTCGACATCGAAACTGTCGGTGATGAAGTAGTTGGCGTTGACGTAGGTGGCCCAGCCGGAATAGTCGCCCTTGATGCGTCCGGTCTCGACCAGGCGGCCGTCCGCGGAGGGCGTGAATTCTGAGCCGTAGTAGGCGTACAGATCTTCACAGCCGGAGAACGTCATGCCGTCGTTGTAGTAATAGCCGTAGTATTGGCAGAAGAAGTCCTCGCGCCCGGAAAAGCTGAAGCGGGTGTCGATCTTCTCCTCATAGTAGGAGGCCCCAGCGTACCAGCTCAGCGGGCCATCGGTGCTGGAGGTCAGGCGGAACTCCTGCTGGAAGTACTCGCCGGTCTGGTCCTGGCCGTAGTTGTTCAGGTCCAGCGGGGTACCATCGTAGTCTTCGTTATAGAAGTAGTCGTGGTCCTTGTAGCCGGTATTGGAGGTGAAGGTGGCGAAGTTCAGGTCGTAGTCGACGTGCAGGCCAAGGGTGAGGATGGTGGCGTCGTCGTTGTCCCCGCCCCTGCGGTCGACGTCGATATCTTCGTCGCCGCCGCTCAGGCTGACGCCTCCCAGCGCCGCGTCGAAGGCCTCCCAGATGTCACCGCGATCCACCGCCCGGTAAACGGAGCCGGATTGCTTGCGGTCCTCGTACTCTACCATTGTGCGCACACTGAGGAGATCGCGCTCGTAGTTGGTGGACCAGCGCAGCGCCCATTTTTCATGCTCGATCAGGTCGGGGGAGCCCGGGAACCTGTTGTTGGCGAAACCGTCCTCGGTGGAGTAGTAACCGGCCAGGCGATGGGCGAAGTTATCTGAGATGGGCAGGTTTACCGCCCCTTCGAAGGCGTTGCGACCGCGTTCTCCGAGGTCGATCTCGGCGTAGCCGCTGGGATCAGACCCCAGCTCTGCGCGCCGGGTGTGGACGCTGAAGGCGCCGCCGATGGAGTTGCGTCCAAACAGAAAGCCCTGGGGGCCGCGGAGGATTTCGGCGCGGTCGATGTCGTAGAGGCTGGTGACGGCGGAGCCGTTGCGGCCTTCATACAGGTCGTTCTTGAAGAAAGCGGAGGAGGGGTCGCCCCCGACGCCGAAGTCCTGGGTGCGTACGCCGCGGACGCTGATGGCGTCGATGAAACTGTCCTGGCTGTTACCGGTCACGCCGGGTGTGTAGGCCACCAGGTCCTTGATGTCGTTCATGTTGACCTTGTTGACGAAATTCCCTGACAGGGCGGTGATTGCCAAAGGGACGTCCTGAACCGACTCGCTGCGCTTGGTTGCGGTGACAATGACCTCTTCCAGCGTCTGTGACCAGGCTGGCGCGCTGATCGTGGAGGCCAGAACAGCGGCGGAAACGGCCCCGGTCAGAGCGCGACGTGTGCAGGGTCGACGATTTCCGGTGATCCGGGCTCGGTAGTCTGTGTGCATGGTTTTCCCCCGCTGTCGGCTGATCGTTTTTGGCAGCTACCGCTGCCAGGCCGGTGTTTCTCCCGTTTATACCCCGTGCTTGCCGGTAGCGCAATCCGGAAATACGGTGTTTGACATTAGTCAATGCCTGTCAGGAAGGGTATAACCCTATGGTGTAGGGGCGTTGCTGGACGCTTCAGTTCGCGCTTGCCATGCCGGCAGCCTGCAGAATCCGCTGCATCGGTGCCAGCTGCCGCTGGTAGCGGCGCCAGCGGCCAATCGAGCGGGTGTGTGCGGGCTCCCGCACCTGTACCGCGCTGGCCGTGGTTACCGCGCCATCCTGCCGATGGAAGTCCAGGCAGGCATCCTCCCAGTCCAGCTCCAGATACTCGATAAGACCGCGGGCATTGGGCTCGAGGTCGCGGGCGGTGTTCTCGTAGCCTATGTCGAAGATGCGCCCCGGGAAACGCTCGCGCCACAGCGTCATCAGGCGGTGGTAGCGCAGGTGATGGCGCGCCATCTCACCCTGTTCATAGGAGTGCAGATAGGCGTCGGCGAACAGTTGCTTGAAGCTGGCGAAGCAGGCGTCCATCGGGTCGCGTACCAGATGGACAATTTTCGCCCGAGGCAGTGCTGCAAGGATCAGAGGGATCAGCAGATAGTTCTGGGGCAGCTTGTCGACGAAGTGTGGCGTGGTACCGCGCATGCGGCTGCTGGTCTGCAGGTAGAGGCTGCCCACCTGGCGCGGCGCCAGTGCCAGCGCGCTCTGGAACAGCTCGGCGGAAAAGCGGCGCGGATCCCGATAATTGGCCAGCCGGCGCAGAGCCAGGCCGAACTGCTGCAGCTCGCCGGCGGAATGCACCCGGGAGTGGCTGCTGATAATCCGCTCGATCAGGGTGGTGCCGGTGCGTGGCTGCCCGAGCACGAAGATGGGCGAAGGGTCCGGATTGCCTGGCGGCTGCGCTGTCAGCCAGTCCGGTGTATACAGTTCAGCCAGTGCGGTGAACATGGCTTCCTCGGCATCTTCGTCGTACTCCACCGTGGCCCGGCGCGCGGCGGCGCCGTCACTGAATGCCGCAAAGGCTGCGTCCCACTGCTGCAGGTCCTCGCGCTCCTTGCCGATGGCATAAAGATAGAAGGCGCGGGCCCGCGGATTGTTGCGGTGCCGCTCGGCCAGGCCTTGCATGATCTCGATGTGAGACTCGTCCTCGGCCTTGACCGAGCTGGCCAGGGCCCAGTGGGCCTGGGGGCTGTCCGGCTGCAGGCGGATGATGTCGCGGAAAATGCTGTCGGCCTTGTCCGTATCGCCGTGGTAGACAAGATTGTTGGCCAGGTTGAGCATGAACGGCGGGTGCCCCGGCTGGCGGGTATTGGCGCGGGCGAAAAAAGCCTGGGCGGCGCCGTGCTCACCCATCAGCGACAGGGTTGTGGCGATCAGATCCAGCACGATCGGGTCCTCGGGCTGGATGCGGCGGGTTTCCCGCAGGGCCGCATCGGCCAGATTGACCTGGCCCTCGCTCATGTACAGGCGCGCCAGCTGGGCCCAGGCTGCGGCGTGGTCCCGATCCAGCTTGACCACGGATTGGAAGGCGCTGAATGCCGTGCGCCTGTCCCTGGCTTCCAGGGCAACCAGGCCCACCAGAAAATGTGCGGCGACCAGATCCGGCTGCTGCTGCAGTGCCTGCTGGCAGCACAGCCCGGCGGTTTCGACGTCGCCTCTGCCCAGCGCATCGAATCCTTGTTTCAGCAGCGCCTGCAGCTGGGGATCTGCTGCTGGCGAATGGGGCGCTCTGCTCATGTTGTCGCCTGCACCTGTGGTGGTTGCAGGTAGGCCACCAGCGTATCGCCACCGGCATAGTTGCCGGCGCTCATCAGGGAATCCAGGAACAGGTAAAACAGCTCCGCCTGGGAGCTGACTTCCAGCTTGGCATAGGCGTGCTTGCGATGCAGTTTCACCGTCTCGACCGAGATCGACAGTCTGTCCGCCAGGGTTTTGGTGCTGTGTCCGTGCAGCACGAGGTTGATCACCTGGGCTTCGCGCTCGGTCAGCAAGCTGCTGCCGAAATCGTTGAGAGCGGTGTTGAGCTGTTCGCGCAGGTTGACCGCGGTTGCCTGCCCGGATTCGGGAGGACGCGTTTGCCAATGTTGCTGGCACAGCACCTCGATCACCGGCCTAACGGCCACCAGTGCGGCAACCTGCTGGCGGGTGAAGCGGCTTCGGGCCCCGGTGCGGCCCAGGGCGATGTTGATGAACCCGGTGGCACCGTTCGGCAGCAGGAAGCCGCATTCATCCTGGTAGCCGCAGTTGCGGTACCAGGCCTTGTAATATTCGCTGTCGCGAAAGCCTGTGGGCGCCAGGTCATGCAGCTGGAAGACGCCGAAGCGGCGGTCGCGGCTGGCGGCCTGGTAATAGGGGTCCAGTACGAAGGCGCCGGCGACAAAAACATCCAGGGTGGAGCGGTCCAGCCCCGCCGGGACCTCGAAATACGCTACTACCGGCAGGTCGGTATCCGGGTAGACCAGCACCGTGGCATCGTCAATGGGCACCAGGCTTTTCAGCGTGGCGACCAGTTGCTGGGCAAAATCCGTCTGGCCAACGCGGCTTATCAGGCGCGCGAGTTGCTCGTTGTAGTCAGCGATTGGCATGCTTGCCCATCCTACCTGCCAAGACGTCCAGTTTTCTCAGATCCATGCGCACACCGTGACTATATCAACAAGACGGAGGACATGGGTTTTATTAATCGAATTTTGCCTGCTAGTGTAGGCGCCCATGACCAACCCGGAGAGCATCCCATGGCACAGGGCAAACAGTGGCAGCGTCTTGACTGGCGGGACCCCTTCCTGCTGGAACAGCAACTGACCGACGAGCAGCGCATGGTGCGCGACAGCGCGCGGCACTTCGCCCAGGGGAAGCTGGCGCCCCGGGTGCGGGAGGCCTTCCGGGCGGAGGAAACCGATATTGCCATTTTCCGCGAGATGGGCGAGCTGGGCCTGCTGGGCAGCACTATCGACGGTTACGGCTGCCCGGGGGTGGATTACATCAGCTATGGCCTGGTGGCGCGCGAGGTGG
>JBLRXF010000113.1:0-8904 GCA_047920875.1 Haliea sp.
CTTGCAGTGATGCGGAGGCTTACCGGCTGTTTTCTACCATGTAGTCCACCGCGGCGATAACTTCATCGTCGGAGCAGCTCATGCAGCCGCCCTTGGCCATCATGCTGGTACCGGCGATGCCATTCACGCCGACATCGTGCAGGGCGTCCATGCCCTTGGCGATGCGATCGGCCCAGGCGACCAGGTCGCCTGTTATGGGGGCACCGCCGGCGCCGGTCATATGGCAGGCCATGCAGGCCGCGTTGTACACCTCTTCACCCGAACGGGCCGCCGCCTGGGCACCACCTGCAGCGGCACCAGCGCAGCTGGAATCTCCGTGTAAACAGACCTCGCCCACCGGCTTGATACGCGCCTCAATGTCGGCCCGCTGCCTGTCAGTCAGTTCAATGGCACTTGCCGCCATGGCGACGCACAGTGCCGCTACACTCAATGCAATTCGGCTGATCACAACCCTATCCTCGCTATTTGGGCCGCGCATTATAGCCAGTTCTGGCCCGGGGGAAAACTCGTCCTGATCAGCGCTGGCGGCGGCCCCGGATTTACCTTTACCATACATCGACGCACATAACGGAGCACCACCATGAAACTGTACACCTACGACCCTGCCCCCAATCCACGCCGCCTGCAGATGTTCCTGGACTACAAGGGCATAGCGGTCGAAACCGTACAGATCGACATGCTCAAGCAGGAACAGTTTGCCGAGACCTTCCGCAGGATCAACCCCTTGTGCACGGTACCGGCGCTGGTGCTGGACGATGGCACTGTGCTGACCGAAGTGATCGGCGCCTGCGTCTACCTGGAGGCGATCCACCCCGAAAAGCCCCTGCTGGGCACCACGCCGCTGGAAAAGGCCCAGGTCATCAGCTGGAATCACCGCCTGTTCAACAGCCTGTTCCACGCCATTGCCGAAGTGTTCCGCAACGGCAATCCGGCCTTTGCCGGGCGCGCCCTGCCAGGCCCTCTGGACGTGGAACAGATTCCGGCCCTGGTAGAGCGCGGTCGTCAACGCATGGAAGCGGCCTGGCGCATGGTGGACCGGGCGCTGGCGAAGAGCCCCTTCATCGCCGGGGAGCACTTTTCCATGGCCGACATTGATCTGCTGGTCTGCGTCGACTTTGCCGGCTGGGTCAAGGCCTCGGTTCCCGAGGAGTGCACCCACGTGCACGCCTGGCTGCCGCAGGCGCGGGCCACGCTGGCGGGAAAATAGTCAGAAGTACCAGGCCAGCTGGGCGAACAGGGCGGGGCCGGTCGCGAGATCGGTCCCCTGCCCCGCGCGGATGCCGCCATATTCGGTGCCCGCGGGGCCCAGGGGCAGGTTCAGCGCTGCCAGCAGCTCCCAATCCTGGCGCATATCCCAGCGCAGGGCCAGCTGAGCCAGGGCAGAGCCGTCCCCCAGATTGGCGAACAGGCTGGGCGTGAACTGCACTAGCGGGGTCATTTCCACCAGCAGGGAAGCGGCCAGATAGTGGCGGCCGAGGGTAAACAGCTCGCCCCGCTGCAGGCGTGCCAGCAGGGCCTGCTCCAGCGCCAGCGTATCCAGGCCGTAGTCTGCTTCCCGCAGGCCGTGGCCGTTGAAGAAGTACTCCAGCACACCGCTCACATTGCGCTCACCCCAGATCCAGGACCAGGTCGCATTCACCACCGCGCTGCCGGTCCAGCCAGCGGTGGTATCCGCAAACAGCAGATCACCGCGCAGCACCGCCTCGCCCAGGTTGGTACTGGCGCCGGCCGCGAGCAGCAGCTCATCGAAGTGCTGCGCCAGCATCAGATCGTACTCGCGCTCGATGCCGAAACCGTGGAACTTGAGCGCGGATGAGCTGACGGCGCTGTTGACCCGCCCCTGCGCGTCCCGGCGCTGCACCTGCACCAGCTGCCAGTCGCTGCCCGAGGGCAGCAGGTACTGGGCATAGAGCATGTCGTCGCCGGTCTTGTATTCGGTGTCGATGGCGGTGGGATCAAAGGGATTGAACAGGTCGACCGGATTGAACAGCAAGCCGTTGCCCCAACTCACTGCCTGCCGCCCCAGCCGCAGCACCATGCGTTCACTGGTATAGCCAATATGCAGTCGATCCAGGCGCTGCAGGGTGAGCGAGTCATCACTGCTGTCGATCTCGTGGGTCAGGTCCCACCAGCGGCGGTGATCATCGGGAAGGGCAGACTGCCCCGGTTCCAGCGGCAGCGGGGACGCCTGCCGGTGACGGGTCAGCAGCTGATAGTCGGCGGCGGCTTCCCAGGCTCCCGCGCGCTGCTGCCAGCGCAGGCGCAGCTCGCCGCCGCGGTCGAGCTCACTGCCACCCAGGGCTTCGCGCCACAAGCTGCCCTCAGGATAGAGCGAAGCTGTGCCCTGCAGCTTGGCATGGCCGCCGACAAAACCCGCCATATCGGCATGCGCGCACAGCGCTGGTAGCAAGGCGACCAGGAGCAGGCAGCGCGGCGGCAATGGCCACATACCGACTCAGCCCACGCTACTCACGGAAGTCTGCCCCGAGCACTGCTGTACGGTATCCTCAATGATGCGGCCATCCTCCATGCGGATCAGACGCCGGGCATAGGCCATCACCCGCGGGTCGTGGGTGGCAAGCACAAAGGTGACGCCGCGCTCGCGATTCAAGGTCTGGAACAATTCCATCAGCTGAGTCGCGCTGTGGCTGTCGAGGTTGGCAGTGGGTTCATCTGCCAGCACCAGCTGCGGCGCGCTGGCGATGGCGCGCGCTACCGCGACCCGCTGCTGCTGGCCGCCGGACATCTCCGCCGGGCGCCGCTCTTCCAGACCAGCCAGGCCCACTTCCGCCAGCACCGCATAAGCCCGCTTGCGACGCTGCGCGGGCGCCACGCCCTGCACCTGCATGACGAACTCCACGTTCTCCCGCGCCGACAGCACCGGAATCAGGTTGTAGGCCTGGAACACAAAGCCGATTTCCCGCAGCCGCAGGTCCGCCAGGGCGCCGCGGGAGAGCTGGTCGATGCGGCGCCCGCCCAGGCTGATGCTGCCGCTGTCCGGAGTGTCGAGTCCGCCCAGGGCATTGAGCAGAGTGGTCTTGCCGGAGCCGGAGGGGCCCGACAGGCACAGCAGCTCCCCGGCTTCGATACTGAGCGACACCCGGTCGAGGCCGGTGATGCGCTGCTCGCCCTGCTCGAAGGTCTTGCACAGATCCCGGCAGACAATGGCACTCACGGTTGGCTCACTCCTCTTTGCATATTCGCAACATCAGTGCCTCGCCAGAGCCCGCACAGGGTCCAGCCTTGATGCACGCCAGGCGGGCAGCAGGCTCGCCAGAAGCCCCAGGGTCAGTACCACCGCCGTGGACATCAGCATGTCGTCCAGCGCGAGCAGTGGATACAGAGTGGCACTCATTTCCATCATTTCCATGCCCTCTGCCACCGCCGAGATATCCACGCCGTCGCGCAGGGGCAGCAGAGTGGCAAGCGCCAGACCGTTGCCCAGCAGCAAACCCAGCGCCAGCAACAGCAGGCTTTCCACCAGCACCTGGGACAGGATCAGGGCCGGGCGCATGCCCAGAGCCTGCATCAGGCCCAGCTCCCGGGTGCGCTCGAAGACCGCCATCACCAGGGTATTGATCAAACCGAACGACAACACCAGGAACACCACCACCATGAACACCAGCACGAAGCCCTCCTGCACCGCCAGCATGGTACCCAGAAAGGTGTGCAGCTCAGTCCAGCCCAGCACCTCCAGCTCGCTGCCGGCGCTGGCTTGCAGCGCCGGCAGCCAGGCGTCAACCGCCGTATAGTCAGATGCAGTCACGGCGACTTCCGTGACTTCCTGCTCCAATGCCAGCAGCTCCTGCAGTGCGCCGCGGCCAACCCAGGCAAAGCGCTCCTCGTCACCCTGCAGGCGCGCCTTGTAGATACCAACCACACGCGCGCCGCGGTCGACCACGTTGTTCTGCGTGTCCTGAGTCATCAGCACTATGCGCTTGCCGAGGCCGGTCTCCAGCTTCCGCGCCAGGCCTGCCCCCAGCAGAATGCCGCGGTCCTCGGGGCCCTCCAACATGCGCCCCTCCAGCAGCGTTTCCGGCAGGCTGCCCAGGGCCGCCTCCTGTGCCGGATCCACCCCCAATAAAGTCACCCCGCGGCTGGCGTATTCACTGGCCAGCACCGCCGGCACCCGCAGGCGCGCGGCCCAGGCCGTGATCGGGGCACTGTTGAGCTGCTCCAGCAGACTGCCTGAAGGCATGGGGATGTGGTTGACCACACTCGGGTCCAGCAGGAATTCAGGGTGGTGAATTTGCGCCTCGCCGGGCAGGGTCGCGAGCCCGTTGCGCACCATCTGGTCGGTCATGCCGCGCATCAGGGCGCTCATGACGATCATGGCCCAGACTCCCAGGGCAATAGCGAGCAGCATGATCAGGGTGCGGCGGTAATTGCGCCAGAGGTTGCGCCAGGCCAGGGTCAGCAATGAACTCAGGGGCCAGTGCATCAGCTGGCCCTCATCGCGGCAACCGGTTGCAGCCCGAACAGACGCAGGGCCGGGTACAGCGCGGCCAGCAGGGCACCCAGGAATACCACCAGAGGCCCCCACAGCAGGGATGCCAGCGTCACCGGCGGATACATCCGCTCGGGCAGATTGAAACGGGCACTCATCTCCGCCATGCCCGGA
Source organism: Haliea sp. (assembly GCA_047920875.1). Taxonomy (GTDB): domain Bacteria; phylum Pseudomonadota; class Gammaproteobacteria; order Pseudomonadales; family Halieaceae; genus Haliea. The sequence continues at coordinate 4,622 of JBLRXF010000113.1, forward strand.
AAGGTGAAACCGGCCTGCTGCAGGTAGAGCGCCAACAATCCTCCCAGCACAACCCCAAGGCCCAGCCCCAACGCTGCCAGCAGGGCAGTTTCCAGACCCACCAGCCGCGCCAGCCGGCCCGGACTGACGCCCAGTGCCAGCATGACCCCGAATTCGCGGGTGCGCTCCAGCACCGACATCAGCTGGGTATTGAGCACGCTGAAGGCCACCAGCAGGATCAGTACGGCGTACATCACCCAGGCACTGGCCATGTCCGAGCGAATGGCCTGCTGCAGGCCCGGTTGCAATTGATCCCAGTCCAGCACCACGAGCTCTGGAGCCTCTGCCAGCAGCGCTTGCAGAGTCTCCATTCCCACCGGCACCTGCTCCAGACTGGGCAGGCGCACCACCACGCTGTGGCCGTGGTCACCCATGCTGAAGACAGACTGGAACCAGGGCAGCGACACTTGGGCCAGAGCCCGGTCCAGCTCCGGAATGCCTGAATCGATAATGCCCACAACGGTAGCGATGGCAGCAGCAAAGGAGCCGTCACGCCCACTGCCTAAAATGGTGATCTCGTCACCCGGCCCTACCCGCAAGTTGCGCGCCAGCAGGGCACCGACCACAATCTCGCCATCGGTACCCGAGAGGTAGCGGCCCTCCCGCAGGAGACCCGGTAGCGTCGACACCCGCGGCTCGCGCCCGGGCTGCACCCCGGTGATCTGTATGCCGAAGGAGCGCTCCTCGCTGGAGGCCAGGGCGTAGGCAATACCGCGTGCGGCCACGGCGCCCTCTCCCAGCAGGTCCTGTACCTGCCGCGCACGCTCCGCGACCGCCGGTACGCTCTGGCGAATACGCTGCTCTTCGTCAAAGCCATCGTGCTGCAACTGCAAGTGGCCCGAGAACGCACCCAGGCTGTTGTCGATCATCATCTGGTAGGAGCCCAGCTGCACCGAAATCAGGAAGATCAACAGCACATTGCAGAAGACCATGGCCCCCACCGTCAGCCAGGTACGACGCCGATGCCGCCACAGATTGCGCCAGGCTAGGCGCCAGGTAATATTCACTGCCGCGGATTGCGCAGGCTGGACAGGGTAAACAGGCTGTCCGCCAGCTCGAGCTCGAATTCCACCGCGTGGGTGAGGAGCTCGGTGTACTCCTCAGGCGTGTCCGTTTTTGCCATGCGCATGACCGTGGCCACCGGCCGCCCCGCCATCTCCTCGATCTCCAGGGCAGTCAGGGTTTTCACCAGCTCACCACTCTGGCTCCAGAACTGCTGTTCCAGCAGCACCCAGTCATCGCGAATGCGCAGGACTTCCCTGCCCCAGACCACCGCCGCCTCCTCGTGGGGCAACGACTCGACCACCCAGACCTGGTGCCCCGCGTGCTCCTCTGTCGCCAGCAGGCTATGGTCATACTGGCTGACAATGTCCGCGCTCTTGCTCACATCCTTGTTGGAGAAGTCGCTGCCCATCCAGTTCTGCCCCATCATGGAGGACGGCACCTTGATCACACGGTTGATGCTGGGACTGAAGGTCCACATATTGTTGTCCACGGAGAGCGTGGCGTTGCCCGCATCCTTGCGCGGCTCGGTGACGCGGACCAGGGTTTTTTCGTCACCCGAAGTCCAGGCCTGCATGCGCATGCTGCGTTCCCAGTCAGGACGATGGATGGTCATGGTCATGTCCGCGCGGGAGCTCTGGCCACGGTAGTGGTCCATCGCCTGGCGCACAATGGTCTCCGCATCCAGTGCGGCTGTGGGGGCAGCAATGGCCAGCCAGCAGACCAGGGTCGCGAGTCGTGTGCGGAGCATGGCGTCCTCCAGTGTCAGGCCAGCAATCATCATAGCGCCTGTGACTGTTTTGACCATACAGCGATCGCATTGGATCGCAGCGACGGTCGGGAATTTGGGGTATAACAGGCGCCATGAACAACCCCATGCATACCGGCCCACGGCTAGCGCGAGCCCTGACACTCGGGCTGTGTCTGTGGCTGGCAGCCTGCGGCGGCCAGGAGCCGGATGCGGCGCTGACGCGCTATCTGGAGCGGCTGCAGCGGACTCTGGAGCAGCCCGCCCCGGCGGTGGCGCTGCCCGAACTGCCGCGTTTGCCAGCTCGGGGCGAGCTGCGGCTGGACCTCGAGCGCAGCAACCTGGGGACCCTGGACTTCCTCGCTCTCAGCGGCTGTGAGGTGCAGATTACCATCGGCAAGCGCAATTCGAGCCTGGGCATCATGGCCAGCCCCTCCCAGCGCCTGCTGCTGGAACTGGAATTCCTGCGCCTGGCTCCGTCCTGCATCGATCATATGCGAGCCACCGAGCGCAGCAGTCTCGCGGACCTGCTGCAGGAGGCTTTTGATCTCAAGCAGCGACAACTGCCGGCATTGATCTATAACGCCACCCTGGGCGGACCGGAATACCGCCAGCTGTGGCAGCCACCGCAATACCTGGGCCGCTACCCCGAGCAGACCAGCAGCGTGCCGCTGACCGCGCTGGCAGACATCAATGCCAGCACCCGCCGCTGGCTGGCGGGGGACTACGCCGCCAACAATATGGAATTCGAGATCCAGCTCAGCGAGGTGGCAAAGGCTGACGGCGGTGCACTGCTGAAAGCGCTGGCGCTGCAGGCTGCGTGGCTGGAAGCGGGGGACACACTGCTGCAGGGACGGCGCCAGCGCGGGCCCCTGTGCAGCGGCCCGCTGCGCCCGGCTGCGGCCAGCATCCTGCGCAACGTCGTGGAAAAGTTCTTCGTCGGCGAGGTACAGCCCTGGTCTGCTGCGCTGGGGCGGCGCCAGCATGAACTGCTGCCGCTGGTGACGGCGCTGGAATCAGCGCTGGAATCCGCTCTCCCGGCGGCCTATCGCGGCTGGCAGGAACAGCGCAACGCCAGCCTCGCCGCGTGGACAGCCGCGCCACGGCAGCATGTTGGCGAATTGCAGGAAGTCCTGGCACCCTGCGCACAGGGGAGCTGACTTACCCAGGTCACAGCGGGGAACAAGCGCGCTACACTATGAGACAGGACCTGTGCCCGAGGCGCGGGTGCTGGTGAATAAAAGCGGCGGCATGAGCCGCAGCCAACCTATTGGAGACAAGCCGTGAAGCATGTTCTGCACCCAGCCCGGATGATACTGATTGCCGCCACTGCACTTCTTCTGGGGGCCTGTGCCAGCGGCCCGCCGAAGCCCGATGTGGACTACAAGGCAGATTACGACTTCAGCAAGGTACGCAGCGTCGCGTTCTATGCCGACTCGGGAACAGTCGAAGGTGACAATCCCCTGCAGCTCAGCGACTTCCAGAAAGATCGGATCAACAGCGCCATCTCCCACGCGCTGGACCAGAAGGGATTTATCCTGGTCGACGACCCGGCCGCCGCCGACATGCTGGTCAGCTGGCACCTGGTCACCCAGTTCAAGACCGACATCCAGACCCATGACTCCGGGGTTTCCATGGGCTGGTACCACGGCTACAACCGTTACAGCATGTACAACTGCTGGAGCTGCATGGGGCCACGCACCGAGGTGACCTCACGCAACTACACCGAGGGCACCTTCATCGTGGACATGATCGACCCGGACCTGCAGCGTTCGGTCTGGCGCAGCGTGATCCACTCGCGCATCAATGGCAAGCAGGCGCGGGACCAGAGTGAGTACAACGCGGCAGCCGCAGCCATTTTCGCAGCCTTCCCACCCGGCACCGAGACAGAGACCAAAGCGCCATAACCCTCACGGCGCTTCACTCGTCCCCTGCGCTGCCGGCCGAGCCGAGCAGGCCAGACATCCAGAGGCGGAGGGAAATACCCGGGGGCGTGGTCACGCCGCTGGTCATGGAGCGTATCTGGCCGCGATGGACTACTGCCAGGGTCGGCGTCACCGCCACCCCCCAGGCACGGCTGATATCCCCGTCCGGATCGTTGACGATGCTGAAGCCCAGCGCGTGTTCTTCGGCGTAGTCCGCTACTTCCGCCGCAGAACCGGATGCCAGCGCGATGGTGACCACAGGATGCTTGTCCCGGAGCGCATCCACCGAGGGAGACACCAGCCGGCAGACCGGGCACCAGGTGGCCCAAAAGTACACCAGCACTGGCTGTTTCTGGCTCATGCGGTAGAGGTCGAGGGGCGTGCCATCCAGATCGCGCAGTGCCTGTTGCGGCAATGTATCCGGGGCATCCCGGTGTCGCCACTGGTCCATCAGTAGCGGGACCGAGACAAACGCCAGCACCCACAGCAAAGCCATCACCCAAGCGGGCAACCAGCGCTGGCGCGCTTGTGAAGCAGTCATTATGTAGTCTCGCCGGGTTGGTTAACGC
>JBLRXF010000114.1:0-8866 GCA_047920875.1 Haliea sp.
GACCAGCGAGCGAAAATGACGCATGAACAGCGCGCACAAGAGCGTCGCGATATGGGCGCCGTCGGAATCGGCGTCGGCCAGGATCACGATCCTGCCGTAGCGCAGGCTGGAGAGGTCGCTGGAACCGGGATCGACCCCGATCGCAACCGAAATATCATGCGCCTCCTGCGAACCGAGCACCTCGGCCGGGGATACCTCCCAGGTGTTGAGGATCTTGCCGCGCAGGGGCAGGATGGCCTGGAACTCGCGATTGCGCGCCTGTTTGGCGGAACCGCCGGCGGAATCGCCCTCGACCAGGAACAGCTCGCCGCGGGCCGGGTCTTCGCCGGAGCAATCCGCCAGTTTGCCCGGCAGGGCGGGGCCGGCGGTGACTTTCTTGCGGGTCACCTTGCGCGCGGTGCGCAGCCGGTTCTGGGCACTGTTGATGCACAGCTCGGCAATCCGCTCGGCTTCCCCGGTGTGCTGATTCAGCCACAGGCTGAAGGCGTCCTTGGCCACGCCGGAGACAAAGGCCGCCGCCTCGCGGGAGGACAGCCGTTCCTTGGTCTGGCCGGAGAACTGCGGGTCCTCCAGCTTCACCGAGAGGATATAGCAGCAGCGGTCCCAGATATCGTCCGGTGTCAGGCGCACGCCGCGGGGCAGCAGGTTGCGCAATTCGCAGAACTCGCGCACCGCTTCCAGCAGGCCGGTGCGCAGGCCGTTGACGTGGGTGCCACCCTGGGCGGTGGGGATCAGGTTGACGTAAGATTCGGCGATGACCTCGCCGCCCTCGGGCAGCCACTGTACTGCCCAATCCGCCGCAGCGCTGCTGCCGCTGAAGCTGCCGACAAAGGGCTGCTCGGGCAGGCAGAGGTAGTCGATGGTGGCGTCGCAGAGGTAATCGGTGAGCCCGTCCTCGTAGTACCACTCCTCGGTCTCGCCTTTCTTCTCATCGAGAAAGGTAACCCGCAGGCCCGGGCAGAGCACGGCCTTGGCCCGCAGCACATGCTGCAGCCTGGGCACGGAAAAATTCACTGAGTCAAAATACTGCGCATCGGGTGTGAAGCGGATCGAGGTGCCGGTATTGCGCTTGCCGCAGCTGTCGATGACCGCCAGCTCGGTGCTCTTCTCGCCGCCCGCAAAGTTCATCCGATAGACGTTGCCATCCCGGCGGATAGTGATTTCCAGCGCCTGGGACAGGGCGTTGACCACGGAGACGCCGACGCCATGCAGACCACCGGAGAACTGGTAGTTCTTGTTGGAGAACTTGCCCCCCGCGTGCAGGGTGCAGAGGATGACCTCGACGCCCGGCTTGCCCTGGCCGGGGTGGATATCCACCGGCATGCCGCGACCGTCGTCGCTGACCGTAACAGCACCGTCGCGATGCAGGATAACGTCGATGCGGGTGGCGTGCCCGGCGAGGGCCTCATCGACACTGTTGTCAATGACTTCCTGGGCCAGGTGATTGGGACGGGTGGTGTCGGTGTACATGCCGGGGCGCTTGCGCACCGGCTCCAGTCCGGTCAGGACTTCAATATCTTCCGCGGTGTAGTTGCTCATTCCTGCCTGTGGTTTCCTGCAGCTGTGGGTACGGGGCGGAGCCATTGTACCCCAGCGTCCGGTGCTTGCAGACAGTTGCAGAGGATGTGGTTATAAATAGCCGTGGGAGGCCAGATCCACCTGGAAGGCGACGTCCTCGACACGGGACACGCCGGTTTCTATCTGGCCATCCGCACGCAGCTCAAGCCAGCGGTAGCCGGGCGCTGCCGCATCGGCCTTGAAATCATCGCTGCCGGGAGCAAACTGGACGCAGGTAGAGGGCGAAGCCATCAGCTTGCGCCCCTCCCAGTCGCGGTCGACCTGCTGATGGATGTGGCCCCACAGCACCCCGCGCACACCGGGGTAAGCCGCGAGTATCGCAAACAGCTCGTCGGCATCAGCCACCATCTGCTCATCCAGCCAGCGGCAGCCAATGGCTACCGGCTGATGGTGCAGGCAGACCAGTGTGAACAGCTGCTCGCGGGCGGCCTCATCCAGCGCCTCGCGCAGCAGCTGCAGCTGCTCCTGGCCCAGCCGACCGCCGACTTTGCCGGGCACCTGGGAATCCAGCATGACCAGCTGCCAGCAACCAAGACGAATGTCGTTGCTGAGCAGGGTGCCGTCGATATCGACCTGCTCCATCTTGCTGCGGTCGTCGTGGTTGCCGGGCAGCCAGAACTGCACCGGGCAAAGCTGGGCAAAATAACGATGCAGGCGCTGATAAGCTTCAAGATAACCGTGGTTGGACATGTCACCGGTACCCAGCAGCGCGTCGATATGCGGCTGTTCACTGCGCGCCTGTCGAATCACTGCCTGCAGGGAGTGATCAGTGTCCATTCCCAGCAGGCTGCCGCCAAGCTCTCGGCAGAGATGGGTGTCGGTGATCTGCAACACGCGCACGGCATCGCCACTGACGGCAACCCGATGACAACGACGACGAGCAGGAGACCCAGTCATTACCGTTGCCGTCAGGGGCCAACGCGCCGGGCTAACACCGGCTGTTGTACGCGGCCATTGGCGAGGCAGTGCTCCAGCCAATCGCCCAGGAACTGGTTCTGCTGCAACTTCTCATCCTGCTGAAACATGTTGGCATTGGGATAGGCATAGCGGGGCTGGATCTGCTGATGCGCCTGAAATCCGCCGACCTCCAGCATGCCGGCGTCGTGATAGGCACGGACATCAATCATGAGATGCCTGAGCCAGCGTACCTCACCGTGGCTCTGGTGCAGACGGAAAAACGTCGTGTAGCGACTGCGCTCCAGAACCTCGAGGCGAACGCGGGCTTCAGCAACCGCAAACTCACGGGAGTTGGCCAGTTCATAGTCAGGGAACAGCCGCAGCAGGCGCGCATAGTTGGCCTCGCACAGTGCGTGCAGACGCGACAGATCCATCTTGAATGGCCGTTGCCTGGCCCGTTGTACTGTCATTTCCATTCCCGGCCACTACGGACCTGCATCCAGTCGAAAACCCGAGTGTAGCATTGGTACTGGCAAAAACCGTGAGTAAATTACCCGTTTTGCGACCTGCTTAACGTATGCGCAGTCGGGCACGGACTGCTACACTCGTTCCCGGTAATGCCGGAGCAAAATGAGGATTCAGGATGAATAGGACAGGAGCCGCGCTGTTGGTGCTGGCACTCTCTCTGGGTATGGCACCGGCAGGGGCTGAATCCCTGCAGGACATCTACGAACTGGCCTTGGCCAATGACGCCCAGCTCAAAGCGGAAGAGGCCCAGTACCGGGCCAATCTCGAGACCGAGAAGGCTGGTCTTTCCCGGCTGCTGCCGCAGGTAAGCGCTAACTACGACTACACCGACCGCGACCAGAGCAGCACCGGGGAGAGCTTTTCGGTAGACGGCGGTTTCGAGGGCGGGGTCACCGCAATCCAAACCAAAACCAACATCGACACCACCCGCAAAGGCTATCAGATTACCCTTAACCAGCCCCTGTTTGACCTGCCCGCCTGGTTCACTTTCCAGTCCGGCAAAGAGTTCACTCGCCAGGCGGAGGCGACCTTTGCTGCCAATCAGCAGAACCTGATCGTGCGGGTGGCAGAGGCCTACCTGCTGGTGTTGCGTGCCCAGGACAATCTCGAGGCATCGCGGGCACAGGAGCGGGCCTTCGAGCGCCAGCTGGAGCAGACACAGCAGCGCTTTGAGGTCGGCCTGATTGCCATAACCGACGTCTACGAGGCCCAGGCAGCCCGCGATCTGGCCGAGGTCAATCGCATAGTGGATGAGAACAATGTCGCGGTTGCGCTGGAGCGGCTGTCGGTGCTCACCGGTCGGGAACACAGCAGTCTCCATGTGCTGGAGCCAAACTTCACAGCCACGCCGCCGGAGCCTGCCGATCGCACTGCCTGGGTGGACTTCGCCCTGGAAAACAATTTCAACCTGCAGGCGGCACGCTACGCCGAAGAAGCGGCGCGTCAGCTGGCAAAGGCCAACCAGATGGAGCATGCGCCCAGGGTCAGCAGCAGCTACAACTACGCCGATTACGATACCGACGGCACCCTGCAGAGAAGGCCGTCCACGGGCTTTGATACCTCACCCAACAGCGACCTGGACGAGAATACCTGGCAGATCCGCCTCGACGTGCCCCTCTACAGCGGGGGTGCGGTCAGCTCCAACCGCCGCAGGGCGGCGCAGGAATTCAACGCCGCCCGCGAAAACCGCATCAACCTGTCGCGCAACACGGTCACCAATGCGCGCTCCCTGCACATGACCGTAATCAGCGATGTATCGCGGGTCGCTGCCCGGGCACAGGCAATCGTGTCCTCCCGGAGTGCCCTGGATGCAACTCAGGCCGGCTACGAAGTCGGCACCCGCAACGTGGTGGATGTGCTCAATGCCCAGAACACCCTGTTTGCCGCCCAACGCGACTACGCCAATAGCCGCTATGACTATATTCTCAACACCATGCGGCTCAAGGAGCAGGCCGGCCTGCTGAGTCCTGAGGATATCCAGACACTGGACGCGGTGCTGGTCCCGCCGCCGCCACCCACCGCCAGCACCTCACCCTGATCGGGTGCCCGCTGCACTGTGATTGCACACCTCCCGGCCGACATCGACACCATCAAGGGTTTTCTGCTGCCGGAAGAGGCGGATGCCCTGTATCGCTGGGCGCTGGTAGCGAGTGAACGGGGGCCGATACTGGAAATCGGCAGCTACTGCGGGAAATCCACGATCTACCTGGGCCTGGCCGCGAGGCAGCGCAACGGCACCGTTTTCGCCCTGGACCACCATCGCGGCTCCGAGGAGCACCAACGCGGAGAAATGTTCCACGATCCGGCACTGTACGACAGCGACATGGCCGCGGTGGACACCTTCCGCGAGTTCCGTCGCAACATCGGCCGCGCCGGTCTGAATGAGGTCGTGGTGCCCGTGGTCGCGGGTTCTGCCGCCGCGGCCCGACACTGGCAGACACCCTTGTCGATGCTGTTTATCGACGGCGGCCACAGCCTGGATGCCGCACTCGCGGATTACCGCTGCTGGACTGGCCACCTGCAACGTGGCGGGGTACTTGCGATTCACGATGTCTATCTGGATGCCGCCGCGGGCGGGCAGGCGCCGCGGGCGATTCATCGCCTGGCCTTGCAGTCGGGCTTGTTTGTCCACTGCGAGCAGGTCGCCAGCCTGGCGGTCCTGCGCAGGCTTTGATCCGGGTGTTACTGGTCCCGACGCAGGCGCTGCTCGGCTGCGCCCTCCGGTGCCTGCACTAACGCGACCCGGGTGAAAAGATTGGCCGCACCAGTGAAGCCGGTGAGTGCATCAGCGGCCAGCAATACCGCCGCGGCCGTCCAGGTTGGCTGCTCCTCGGGCCACAGCAGGTCTTCCACGAACTGGTAGCCAGTCCAGTAGGCGCCATCGTCCGTGCGCCACTGGTGCAACCAGCTATAAAGTTCCACCGCCCGGGCATGGTCGCCCGCTGCCAGCAGCGCCATCACCAGCTCGCAGGACTCGGCAACGGTAACCCAGGGTTCGTCAGCCACACAGCGGCAGCCGAGGCCGCTGTGCACAAATTCATCCCAGCGCTCCGCCAGCCGCGCCCGGGCAGCAGCGCCCTGGACAGCCCCACTGAGCACCGGGTAGAACCAGTCCATGGAGAAGCGCGCCTTGCTTTCCCAGGTGCGATCAAAGCGCTCCGGCCGCGAGCGCAGGGCGGTGCCCAGGCTGCTGCGGGCCCGGTACCACTGCGGACGTTCCTCGCCCAGGGTTACCGCAATATTGCAGGCACACTCGAGGCTTTTGAAGATAGAGCTGCAGCCGGTCACCAGCGCATCCCGCAGGGGCTCGCCCGCGGTGTTGACTGCCCAGTCGATGTCACCGTGCACACTCTGCAAATTCAGAACAAAGCCCATGGCAGCGTCCACCACCGGCCACATTTCCCGCAGAAAATCAGCGTCGCCCGTTACCAGGTAGTGATGCCAGACACCGGTGGCAACATAGGCGACAAAATTGGTCTCCCGGCGATGATCGTTGTCGATGATATCGCCCCGGTAGGATGCCCACCAGCTGCCGTCAGCCAATTGCATCCCGGCCAGCCAGCGGTAGGCGCGCACGGCGGCAGCGTGCTCACCGCCAATCGACAGCCCCATGGCCGCCTCAACATGATCCCAGGGGTCTGTGTAGCCACCGCTGAACCAGGGAATCTCGCCGCTGGGTTTCTGGGTTGCCAGCAGGAATTCGACCGTGGGCCTGAGGAAGTCCTGGGGAAACAGGCCACGGCTGAGATAGAGACCACTCACAGGCTACCCTCGCGGCGGAAATAGAATACTACGCTCTTGCCCATGAACGGGTTCAGCCATTTTTCCAGGGTACGGGTCAGCCAGGGCGCACGCAGCAGATCCCAGACCAGCAGCCTGTGATATTGACGCACCAGCCACTGCTGCTCGCCCTCGCGCCAGAACAGGCAGCGCAGCCACCAGTAGGGGCAGTGCAGCGCATGGGCACCGTGCTGGTGGAAGCCGATAAAATCCAGGTGCTCGATTTCTGCCCAAAGGCGTCCGGCGCGGAAAATGCGCAGGTGCCCGCCTGGAGTCTGGTGATAGCGTTTGCTGAGTGCCCAGCACAGCCGCTCGGGCCAGCGCCGCGGCACACTGACACAGAGCAGGCCGGCGGGCTTGAGCACCCGGCGGATTTCCTTGAGAGCGGCGCGATAGTCGGGGATGTGCTCCAGCACTTCGGAACAGATCACCTTGTCGAAGCTGGCGTCGGGGAAGGGCAGGGCCAGCGCCGATGCCTCGGCCAGATCCAGCTGCTTGCACTCGTTGCCCGGCTCCTCAAACTCGGCGAAGCGCGCCTGCGCCGTGGTGAGATCCTGGCGTGAAAGATCGACCCCGACCGCGTGCACCTCACCCAGGACATAGGCAGAGATCACATGCCGGCCCTCGCCGCAGCCGAGATCGAGCACGCGCTCTCCCCGATGCAGGGGAAAGTAGCGGAAATCAACGGTCTGCATCGGCGATAACCTTGCGATAGTAGTCGTCCATGGCTTGCGCGCAGACCTGCCAGCTGAAGCGCTCGAGAATACGCTGGCGGCCGGCGACAGCCAGCTGCTCACGGCGCCGGGGATCCTGGAGCAAGGATTCAATGGCCTGTTCCAGAGCACCCGCATCGCGGACCGGGACCACAATGCCCGCATCACCCACGACCTCCGGCAACGCCCCGCCGTCGGTGGAAACCACGGGCACACCGCAGGCCATGGCCTCCCCGGCAGGCAGACCGAATCCTTCGTAAATGGAGGGCACCACGGCGATGGAGGCCTCGGCATAGTAGCGGACCATCTCGGCAGTGCTGATACCGCTGACAAAGCGGACGTTGGCTGCAATCCCCAGGCGCTCGATCAGGCGCTCAGTGCGCCCACCGGGCTGGGGCTTGGTTACCAGCAGCAGTTCCAGCGCCGGATAGCGCGGCAGCAGGCGGGCAAAGGCCTGGAGCAGATAGCGCAGGCCCTTCAGCGGCGCATCGGCGGATGCCGTGGCCATAATCCGCAGCGGATTGCGGGTTACGCCCGGCAGCGGGCGAAACTCCTCGGTATCAATGCCGTTGTGAACCAGAGCGATGCCGGCGGGCTGCAGACCGAAATCCCGGGCAATGTCCTGGCGCGAGTAATCGGATACCGTCACCACGTGGTGCAGCTGCTTGATCACTTTCCGCTGCATGCGCAGAAACGAGTGCCAGCGCCGGATCATCAGGCGCTGGTGCCAGCGCGGCGCGGCGCTCAGGGCGATGCGCAAATCGCTGGTAATGGGGTGATGCACGGTGGTGACCAGCGGCAGACCCATGCGCTGCAGCTGCACCATGCCGTAGCTCAGGCTCTGGTTGTCGTGAATCAGGTCGTAGTCCTGGCGGTGACGGCGCAGGTAGCGCACCGCGCGGCGGCCAAAGGTATAGGGCTCGGCAAACCCCCCGGTGAGCTTGCTGGTCCATTCAATGATGTTGCTGAGCGAGCGCAGGTGGTGCAGCCGCAGGGAGCGCAGGCCATTTTCGTACAGGTCCAGGCTGGGCAGCTCAATCAGCCTTACCCGGGGATCGACTTCGGGATAGGGAGGACCCGAGATCACGTCCACCCGATGTCCCGCATCCACCAGCGCCTTGCTCAGGTACTTGATGTAGACACCCTGGCCGCCAGCGTGAGGCTTGCTGCGATAACCAAGCAGCGCAATTCTCAGCGGCGCGCGCGCGCAGACCGGTGTTTCCCGCGTGGCTGCGGGGGCCTGCACCGCTGCGCTGACAGCCGAATCGCTCGCTGCTGTATCCAGATGCCTGATAGCGGCGTCCCTTTTTTGTTGGATTTGGGGAAGCGGACACGAAACCGCGCCAGGTAGACAAATGCGCAGCGACCGCAGCGCGAATTCTAGCAGCCAAGAGCGCCGCAGTACCAGCCCCGCAAACCGACACTCAAGGCCGATACCCGCGGCTTATCGTAATTTGGCCGCCTTTTCCCGTATAATCGCCGCTTTTCTTTTATCCGGGGTTGGTATGGAAGCGACCAGGTATAAAGGTATCATTCTCGCGGGCGGATCCGGCACCCGGCTGCACCCGCTGACCAGCACGGTAAGCAAGCAACTGATGCCGGTCTACGACAAGCCGATGATCTATTACCCGCTGGCTACGCTCATGCTGGCAGGCATTCGCGATGTCCTTGTCATCACCACGCCGCGGGATCAGGCCGCGTTTGCCGACCTGCTGGGCGATGGCATCAGCCAGGTCACCGTGGGGTATAGCCGCACCTGCACCAGTGACGTCAGTCCCAATGATTTCAAGCTGATCATGCACATCGGCAAGTCGCAGAAGTACCGCCTGCGCGGCATCGACCGCTATGGCGCCAGCTGGTGGGATGAAGAC
>JBLRXF010000115.1:0-8863 GCA_047920875.1 Haliea sp.
CGAGAATCACATGAAACTCTGTGACAAACAGAGCGCTGCCCAGTAACAGGGCCTCTCATCCAATCCTCCATGAAATGCTCATGATAAGACCTCAGAGTGAAATCCGGCCCAAGCTGCTGGTCGTCGATGACGATCCATTGGCCTGCAAGGTTGTTGCGACCATAGGCGAAATGTGTGGCTTTGACACAACCTGCATACAGTGTCCGGAGCAACTGGATACAACGGCGCTGCTGGACTTCAAGGTGATCGCCCTGGATCTTCTGATGCCTGAAACCGATGGCATCCAGTGGCTTCGGCTTCTGGCACGGCTGGAGGCCAGCCCCAGTATCATCCTGATCAGTCGTCTGCATCAGAAAATCCTGAATCAGGCGCGCATCACGGCCAGGAATTATGGCCAGAACGTGACCGCCACCATTCAGAAACCGGTCATGGACAATGAATTGCGGCAAGCCTTGCAGGCAGCCGCTCAACCAGCCGTGCTCGCCCAGCAGGACGCCGAGCTGTCTCAGGTACCAGGCCTGGGGCGGATCAAGAAAGCGTTCCTGGCGGGGGAATTCGACATTGTTCTGCAGCCCCAGATCGACCTGCAAACAGGTGCCTGGTGCGGCAACGAAGTGCTGACGAGATGGCATCATCCGCAGCAGGGTCTGTTGGGTCCGGGCACGTTCATCGAGCAGGTGGAGAAGTCGTCGCTTGCCCTGCCCTTTACCCTGATGATTCTGGAAAAAGGTCTCGCGGCGCTGTCCTCACTCAAGGCCAGCGTTGGCTTTGACGGGCTCCTCGCAGTCAATGTCCCCCCTTCCGCCCTGACTGAACTGGACGTTACTGAGCAGATACTCGCACTGCTCGACAAGTACCAGGTCGATCCGGAGCGGCTCGTCATCGAAATCACGGAAAGATCGCTACCCGGAAACCTTGCCATCTTCAACGATATCCAGACTCGCCTGGCGATGAGAGGCATCAGAATGTCGGTGGATGATTTCGGCACCGGGCACTCGGGTATCGAGCGGCTGCACAGTACGCTGTTCAATGAACTGAAAATTGATCACCACTTCACCGGGGGTGTCTTCGATGACGCCGAAGTCAGGCATATCGTCCAGAACATGATCCAGTTGGGCCATGATCTGGGGATGAAGATCGTCGCGGAAGGCATTGAGGATAAAGCAACCCAGCGCTGGCTGCAGGCCGCAGGCTGCGATACCGGCCAGGGATTCCACATCTGCCGACCGCTGCCTCTCGGACCACTGACGCAGTGGGCCAGGAGCTATCAACTTGGCAAGCATGCCACCTTCGCCGATGCGAGCAATCACTGATCGGGAATAGCCGTCGAAATCTGGCTGACGAGCGCAGGCGCCTGAACGTTACACTATGTTACATAAAAGTGGATGAAACAATTGTAACATCCGCTCTTCGATGTCCACGTCACGCGTCCCATGAGAAACAACGGCCATATCCTGATCGTCGATGACGACTCTCTCCTCTGCCAGACTCTCGGCTATCAGCTGCAGCAGAGGGGCTATGGTTGCCGTGCTGTACAGGACGCCGAGGCAGCGATCAATGCCCTGGCAGCTGCAGCACCACCCACGCTCGTCATACTCGACTACTTCCTCGGGGTCGGAACAGCCAATGGACTGGAGCTTTGCCGAAGTATCAGGGCGCTCACCGGAACGCCCGTCATCATGCTCACGGCTAACGAACACACTCAGACCATCGTTTCCTGTCTGGACGCCGGCGCAGCCCAGTACATGGTCAAGCCATATGATATTGAAGAGCTGACCGCCAGAATCAGGGTTGTCATGCGCGAGAACCCAGGCCCGGCCGTGATCCAGGCGCAGAGCCGAGAGTCAATGCTGCACATGGATTCGTTGACGCTGAACCCGATCGATAAACTGCTGAGCGTCGGCGAAACGCAGATCGAACTGACCGAGAAGGAAGCTGCTGTACTGGAACTGATGTTCAGCAAACCGGCGCAAACTGTCGCTCGAAGCACCCTCTATCGCGTGGTTTACGGGAAGCACCCGGTCCAGGACAGCAGGGCCATGGATGTATTGATTGGCCGGACAAGGAAAAAGCTCGAAAGCCTGAACTGTGACATCACCATTCGCTCCGTCAGAGGCGAGGGCTACCTGTTGCAGCCAATGAGATCGAATCTTCCGCCCAGCGGACCTGTCAGGCGTCACGAAAATGCATGAGCGCGTCCAGGCACTACCCGCCGCAGTTGACTGCCTGTCCTTGCAGGAACTGACCTGGCGCTCCCTCACCGATGCCAACATCGGTGCGGTTTACTGGGAGCTGGGAACACGAAGGATCGACGTTAACAGCGCAATTGAACGCACACTGGCACTGCCCAGCGGCATTCATGGGATAGACATCCGGGAGTTCTACAAAGCCATCTACAGGGAGGACAGGCTCAAGCTTAGAAACAGCCTTGGCAACTTTGTCAGGCAGGCAAGCCCGGATCCATTAGAACTGCACTTCAGGGTCAGAGCCCGCGACGGCCAGTTGCGCAAGCTCAGCTGTATTCTGCGCATACAGTTCAACGAAGCCGCCCAGGTCACTCATCTGCTGGGCATTGCCAGCGACCACACTGACCTGGAAATCGCACGCACGGAAACGCTGAAACGATCCGATCTCGAGTGTTTGCTGATCGCTATTTCCATCAAGCTGATGCGGGCCCCCGTCGACGAAACCGACAGCATCATTACCGAGTCCCTGGGCGACACCTGCGAATTCGTTGGAGCGGATCGGGCTTATCGCATTGACTATGACTGGTCGGCAGGTCTGTGCAGCAATACACACGAGTGGTGCGCTGAAGGCATTGAGCCACAGATTGACAACCTGCAAAATGTTCCTGTCAGTGAGATCCCACTCTGGACCAGCAGTCATCAACAAGGCCTGCCCTTCATTGTATCCTCTGTGATGACACTGCCTCAGAAGCACCCGCTGCGTACCATTCTCGAACCTCAGGGAATACAGTCCATTGTCACGCTCCCCATCATGAATGATGGCGAATGCATGGGTTTCATCGGTTTCGACTCGGTAAAAGTCCGCAGGAGCTACTCACTTACAGAAGTGTCGCTGCTTGAGCTTCTTGCGCAATTGATCGCCAACTCGGAGTTGCGCCGTCGACGCGAGAAACAGCTACTGGACACCCTTTCACTGCTCCAGGAATCGAGAAACTCGGCTATCACCATGGCGGCAATTGCACGGTCTGCGAATGAGGCAAAGTCTCGCTTCATAGCAACCATGAGTCATGAAATTCGAACCCCGCTGCACGTCATCCTCGGGATGACCGAACTTCTCGAGACGGAGCTGGTCGACGGGCAGCAGCGTTATCAATTGAACGCACTGCGCTCGGCAGGAAGGACCCTCAGCGAACTGGTGGGTGACATCCTGGACATATCACGCATCGAAAGCGGCAATATCGGCCTGGAAAAACAGCGCTTTTCACTGCGGGATTTGCTGTTCAATATCCGGTCGGTAATAGAACCCTACTGCAACGAAAAGCAGGTCGACTTCGTCATCAACATGTCGCCGGACATGCCCGATGTCATTGTTCACGACGAAACCAGGATTAGACAGATCCTGATCAACCTGCTGAGTAACGCGATAAAGTTTACTCATGTTGGCAGCATAGCACTGGACATTTTTCTTGATCAGCACTCCGAAGCACAGCCCGGCACCCTCAACCTGAGAATTACTGACACTGGGATCGGAATGTCGCAGGAGGTTCTCAAACGCGTTCATGAGCCTTTCTTTCAAGCGCAAACGGACCATGACACCAAACTGCACGGCACCGGCCTGGGACTCCCCATAGTCTTCAACCTGGTCGACCTCATGTCGGGCAGTATCAGTATCGAAAGCGAACCAGCAAAGGGCTCGATGTTCTGGATCCGCATACCAACCGAAGTCGACTGGTCGCAAACCAGCCAGCCCAGCGGCTGTGAAGAGCCCACGGACGATCAGTCTGTGGTTCCCAATGAGACAGCGAGCATCGACGCAGCCACCATACTGGTTGTGGAAGATAACGAAATGAACCAGAGGTTGATACAGGCGCATCTGGCGAAACACCGGTGCAATGTCGTCATTGCGGAGAATGGGGCCGCTGCAGTCAGCCTGGTTGAAAGTCAGGACTTCGATGTGATCTTGATGGACTGTCGCATGCCGGTCATGGACGGGTTTGAATCCACTCGACTTATACGCCAACACTTGCGCAAAAGCGGTAGAGTCCAACCACCGATAATCGCGGTGACTGCCAATGCCGTCGAGGGAGACCGCGAACGCTGTCTTGATGCAGGCATGAACGCCATGCTCAAGAAACCCTTTACCCGGCAAGAATTGCTGACCACCATGGAATCCTGGATACGGCAATCCAGCGGCCAGCACCCGCATGGTCTCAACTAGACCACCTCGATAACAGCTCTCTCAGCTCGGGCAATCGAATCGGCTTGGTCAAATAATCGTCCATACCTGCAGCGCTTGCACGCTCATAATCCCCCTCCAGTGCGTTCGCTGTGACTGCAATCACAGGGACTCTTGGCAGTTGCTCCAGCGCCTCGTATTCACGGATAAGACGGGTCGCCTGATAGCCGTTCATCACCGGCATTTCACAGTCCATCAGGACCAGGTCAAAGCGAGCTTGCCGGAACTGGGTTACCGCTTCCTGCCCATTCCCGGCGAGCGACAGCTCGCAACCCTCGCGCTCGAGGACAAGCTGCATCATGCGTTGATTGATGGGGTTGTCCTCGGCAAGCAGCACCTTTTTTCCCTGCAGATAATTCCTCTGGCTCTTGAGTCCGGCTACGGCGTCGGGCACGAGTTCCACCGCAGATCCAGGGAGGTTGCTCGTTGCCGGGCCTTGACAGCAGGCAAGCTCAAACCAAAACACGGCGCCACCATCAGGCGCCTCATCAACCCCGATCACCCCTCCCATGGCGACCAGCAATCGGTGACAGATCACCAGGCCTATGCCCGCGCCCTCTACCTCTCCCAGCTCCCGTCCAAGGCGATCGAAGGGATCGAAGAACAGCCGGGAGCGCAGTTCAGACGGAACCCCCGGACCGTGATCCCGCACTTCAACCCGGACCACATCTGTCGCAACCAGCCTCAAGCCAACGTTAACGACAGAATCTCTGGGACCGTACTTCACCGCGTTGGTCAACAAATTGATCATTATCTGCCGGATACGCATCCGATCAGCATTCACATGAATGGGAACGGTTTCGGCGGACTGGGACTCTATCCGCGTGCCGCGGTCACTGGCATAGACCGCGACAATCCCGCGCGATTCGTCTATTACATCCAGCAGTGGAAAAATCTCATATTTCAGCGCAAGCTTCCCGGCCTCGATACGACTCAGGTCTATGATATCGCTGACCAGGGCCAGCAGATGTTTACTGGCTCGCTCTATCTCCTCAATCCGCTCACGCAACTCAAGCGACACACTGATATCTTCGGTCAGAAGCTGACAATAGCCGAGAATGGTATTCAGTGGCGTTCGCAACTCGTGACTCATACTCGCCAGGAATTCACTTTTTGCCTGGTTGGCTCTTTCAGCTTCAACACGTGCCTCAAGCAACTGCTGTTCTATTCGTTTCC
Source organism: Haliea sp. (assembly GCA_047920875.1). Lineage (GTDB taxonomy): Bacteria > Pseudomonadota > Gammaproteobacteria > Pseudomonadales > Halieaceae > Haliea. The sequence goes on from JBLRXF010000115.1 coordinate 5,599, forward strand.
TCGCTGAAATGTCCCTGACTACAAGAATGAAATTTTCCTCCCCCGCGAGGGTGAGTGAGGCACAGGCAAGCTCAATGGGAACAGCAGCGCCGTCGGCGGCTATCCCGACCCCGTCATGCAGCACCCCAAATTCCACATTGGCGGCATCGAAGGTCTCCCAGGGCAGCACTTCGACGAGCGACTTCCCGAGAAACTCGTCGGGTGGATAGCCGAATATCCTGCTGGCAGAGGGATTGAATACGCCGCTGACGACCTGGTCCCGATTTACCGAGAACACGCCATCGACGGTGTTGTCCAGAATCGCCTGATTAAGCGCGACCTGCTCCGACAGGCTGTGCATTTGTTCGTTGATACGCTCCCTCATGGTTAGCAGGGACTCCGTCAATGCCTTCACTTCCCAAGCCCCGTGTAGCGGCACCCCGGGCGCGGATCTGGCGGATGGTTGTGCGATGTCTTCACGCAGTGAATCCAGCGGGCGCGTGATCCACCGATCCAGAAACCGCATCAGCAGCAGCGCCCCAAACAGCCATACCGCAAGGTCGGGCACTCTCTCCATTACAGCGTCACGGCGTACCAGGTCCAGACTTTCTTCTATATCAAGAACCAGCAGGACAACACCACGATTGAGATTCCTGAGACTCATGCCGATATTTGCAGAGTAACTCATCGTCAGCACCAAACCGGTCCTGCCCTCAGGGTTGACAGTCATCGCGCGAGTGCGTTTTGCGAGAGAGGCGATTTCGAGCAACTCCGCAGACACCGTGTCGGCAATGTCCAATCCAAGCCAGCGCGGGACGGTCGCCTGCGCGATCCGTCCATTCCCGTTGACCAGAACGGCAAACTCCACATCATGCCCAGAGGAAATCCGGTTGAAAGCTTCAACGAGCAAGGCATGGTCGGCAGTCTCCAGCAACTCGGATGCGCGGACAATATCAGCCAGTATTGCCTGATATCGATCTACAATCGATTCGCCAAATGCCGCTTCTCTTTTCTGTATGGTGTAGTAGAGAGAAAACAGGGTTGACAGCAGAAATACCAATAGCACCGATACCGGCACAAGGTAGCGCAGCCTGATTCTGTCCAAACCGCGCACGCTCATTCAGTCAGAAAAAGCGGGGCAGTGAAGTCATGCACTGCGACCCGCTCGGATAGCAGACTGGCCTCCAGCATGATTTCCTGCAGATTGTTGGCCGACTGGACCAGCTTTGCGCCTCCGTCCGCGAACCACTCACGATTTTCCTCCAGCGAGAGCAGGTGCAAACCCCGATAAACGCCGTCCAGCTCAGCCACTGGCACCCCAAGACCCTGTGCCAATGACGTCCGGACCTGCTGGTCAGATGCGAGCAGTTTTTCCAGAGTGTGAAAGTGAGCCCGGACGAAGGCGGCGACTAACTCGGGGCTGCGTTCAGCCGCTTCCGGGGTTACCGCCAGAACATCAACAATGCTGAAAGGTATCAGAGAACTGTCCACCAGGTTGACAGCACCCGATGCGAGCAGCTGACTGGCCACCGGTTCAAAGGTCACCAGAGCATCGACCAGGCCATTCTCGTAGGCTGCCTGATGTTGATCCACCGTCGCGTAGACCAACTCCACATCTTCCACCCGCAGACTACTCATCTTCAAAGCCGCGTGGAGCATGACAGCACCCACTGCGGTCTGTTCAATACCCACGCGCTTGCCGCGAAGATCCGCCAAGGTGCTGAACCCGGGCCGTGCAACCACCATGTCGGCGCCCAGAGAGACGCTCAGGACAGCCACGATACGCAGCGGCAGCCTGTCAGCAAGCGCGGTGATGACCTCGTCCAGCGTCAGGCAGGCCCCCTCAAGAATGCCTGCCGCCAGACCGTGCAGGCAAGCCGTCGCAGAACCCATGCGAATCATCTTGCCCTGCTCCAGGGTCAGGAAATCCAGTTCGGCGGCACTGTGCAAAAGCTCATACGCGGGGAAAGTATTACTGGCAACCCGCAGAGGGCGGGAGCTCCGACTATCGCAGCCAGACAGGCCGGGGGACACTACGCCAATGGCCAGCAGAGCCAGCATCAGTTCGCGCCGGGTACAAGCCGCCGCTAATGTTGTTGCCGGCGATAAACGGGACAGTTTCCGTGCAAATGCCATGCCTTCTACCTTGATAGGATCCATTGGCCCGGGTGCGGCGTCAGGTTATCAGGGATAGACGAGGCGGGACACGTTTGATTTCGCACAGGCTGCCGGCGATGAGGCCAGCGCAGGGTTCAGGTGCTGAGCCTAATCGGTTTTGCGCCTGCCCCGGCGGCTGCGCCGGCAGCCGCTGTCTGCGACCTGCCCGTACAACACCGTTTGCGTGGCAGATTCGAACTGACGCCGGTCATGCTCAGGATCACGGCGATCCTCATGGTGCTGATACGTGCACTTGCAATCCCTGGAATTGCAGCCGGGCAAAGGTATCTGCGGCGCCTCCCCAGGCAGAAATCGCTTGCCCTCGACATCCAGTACTGCGGCACAGGCCGAGGAACACGCAGCAATGCTGACGGCGCGCCATTGATTTTTTTCAACAGCAGGAGTGACAGCACTACGCGCTTGGCGAGGCGCGGCACGGGCAGGACGATCTGCCCGGACCCGGGCAGGCGCTTGCTTTTTCGTTTGTGTTTGCGCTTTAGAGGACAGCAGGCTGTCCACCCTGAGCGAAAAAAACCTGCTGATGTTCAAAACAAGATCTTTCACGTGAGCCACCTCCCACCGTGGTTGCTCACTATACGGCGGTGTCCTCGTCATTTCCAAGGAGTTGCCGTAACAAACAGTAACAGCTCAGCTCGCGGCCCGCAGAGCGGGGGCAGTTTCACTCAAGGTCGATGCCGAGCGAAGATACTCCCGCGCCAGATCCTCGGCGATATCATGGGTGGGTTGACGGGTTGCGTCAGCGCGCAGCAGCACCTCGGACAGGGTGCGCTCTATCCGCTCAACATGTAAGCGCTTGAGCGTGTCAGGCGAACCGATGCGCTGGTGATGTACATCGATGATGCCACCCGCATTGATCAGAAAATCGGGGCAGTAGAGAATGCCGTGATCCTGCAGCCGCGCACTGTCTTCGGCGGTCTCCAGCTGGTTGTTGGCGGCACCGGCAACGATACCCGCACGCAATGCCGAGATACTGCGATCATGCAACACGGCTCCCAGCGCGCAGGGCGCCAGAATGTCCACCTCCAGCCCCATGATCTCATCCGCCGAGACCGGCAGTACCCCCAGCTCTTCCACTGCGCGGCGCAGATTAACCTCGTTGATATCCGCG